>CAIUCF010000697.1 GCA_903897565.1 uncultured Rhodospirillales bacterium
CGCCGCGCCGCCGCATGACTGGATGATGTTGACGGGCGGTGCGATCGGCGACGGCATCCCGATGGCGGTGGGCGCTGCGATCGCCGCACCCGGCCGCCGCGTCATCGCCCTGCAGGCCGACGGCTCGGCGATGTACAGCCTCGCCGGGCTGTGGACCCAGGCGCGCGAACGGCTCGACGTGACGACGATCATCCTCGCCAACCGTAAATACGCGATCCTGCTCGGTGAACTCGCCGGCGTCGGCGCCAATCCCGGCCGCACGGCACTGGACATGATGGATCTCTCGAACCCGGCGCTCGACTGGTGCCAATTGGCCGGCGGCATGGGTGTGGCCTCCGCGCGCGCCTCCAGCCTGGACGATCTCAGCCGACTGCTCAGCGAAAGCCTCGCCCGCTCCGGCCCCTATCTGATCGAACTCGTGATCTGAACGGAAGAGCCCGACAGGGAACGAACCCTGCCGGACTCCTTCCGCAACACGCCCTATCGGCTGGTGTGCTTGAGGATGAACGCACCCATCCGGTCGATCGCGGCGACGCCCTCGTCAAGACGGCTCGCGAAGATCTGGAAGACGTGAATCTGCTTGGGCTCGATCTCGAGCGTGACGTCCACGCCGGCTTTCTTGGCGTTCGCGGCGATGCGGACGCTGTCATCGAGCAAGGTCTCGCGATCACCGACCTGGATCAGCAGCGGCGGCAGGCCCGTCAAATCGCCGTGCAGCGGCGAGGCCAGCGGGTCGCGAAGATTACCGTCGGTCACGTAGAGATCCGAGAGCTGCCGGGTCAGCGGGCGCTGCACCATCGGATCGACGGCAGCCCGTGTCTCCATGGTCTCGCCCGTGCATTCGAGATCGACCCAGGGCGACAGCGGCACCGCGCAGGCCGGCTGCGGCAGCTTGTGATTGCGGATGCTCAGCAGAGTCGCGATCGTCAGCCCACCCCCTGCGGAATCGCCCGAAATCGCGATGTTGCCGGGCTTGAAGCCGCTGTCGAGCAGCGCGCGATAGGCAGCCGTCGCGTCGTCGACCGCCGCCGGATAAGGATTCTCCGGCGCCAGGCGATAGTCGAGCATATAGACCGCCGCCCGCGCCGCCTTCGAGAGATACTCGCCGAGATCGCGATGCGACACCGGCGAGCCGAACACGTAGCCGCCGCCGTGCAGGTAGAGAATGGCCCGGTCGGCATCGACCTTACCGGCAGAGATCTTCACCGCCGGAACGCCGCCGAGGGTGATCGGCTCGAGTTTGGCGCCGACCGTGCAAGGCCGCTTGGAAAAGACCTCGTCCCAGTCCGTGCGCATTTTCGCGAGCGGCGTCTCCTGCGTCCACGCCGAAAAACACGCCTGGACGTCTTTGATCACCGCTTCCAACTGCTCTGCCGACATGTGTTCTCTCCCGTTTGCTTAATTGCACTTCTTATAGAAAGATCAGAGTCTTCTGGAACATCAGGCTGACCGGTCCGCGCCGTCGCAACGCTCTTGGTCGCCGAGCCTTCTTCGATGTTAGTAGATCATTGCCGTCGACGCCAGTCCGGGGGACGCAGGCGCCAGGACAGCGAAAAGCCCCAGCCTGGTACAGACTGGGGCTTCATCGTTCAACCTTGCTCAGAGGAGGTCACCAGACCCGCGAGTCCGGGCGACCGCTGCCGAGCATCGTTGGTTCTAGTGCAGCACGATTTCGGCGCGGCGGTTCTGCGGCTCGCGGACGCCGTCCGGGGTCGATACCAGCAGACCCGACTTGCCCACGCCGGAGGTCCCGATCTCGGTCTCCGACACGCCATCGGCAGCAAGCTGTTCCTTGACCGCGAGAGCGCGGCGTTCCGACAGCTTCTGATTATAGCGATCCTTGCCCATCGTATCGGTATGGCCGGTGACGTCGATCGACGCCATATGGCCGGCCTTTACGGTGTCGGCGGCCTTGGCGATAATCGATGCGGCATCGGGGGTGATGTCCGATTTGTCAAAGTCGAAGAACACCTGGAAGGCGCGCCGCGGCTCGGGAGCCACCGCGGGTGCCGGCGTCACGACCTCGGTGGTCTCGGCAGCCTGCTGCATCCGCACCGGCGGCGCCGGCGGCGTGCCGAAGGTGTAGCGCAGCGACAGCAGCACGGCGCTTTCGCCGATATTGCCATGGCCGCTGGTGATCACGCCGGCATTCGCCGCCGTGAACTTCGCGTTGAAGGTCTCGAGATAGCGGTAGTCGAGATTGACGCGGATCTGCGGCGTGACCGGCAGCGATACACCGACGATGCCCTGAACGCTGGGGCGGAAGCCCGACATCATCACGCCGGTACCCTTTGCCAGCGTCCCGCCATGAAGGCTGGTGCCACCGCCGCCGATGCCGACATAGGGCGTCACGAACCAGTTCAGACGATCGAAATCGTAGAACATGTTGAGCGAGTAGGTGAGCTTGGTCAGCTTGCCGTCGACATGGCCGAAGCCCTGCGTCTGGTTGAGCCGCGACGAGCCGTAGGTGACGTCGAATTCCGGCCGGAAGCCGTTGCCGAGCGAATAGCCGGCGGCGACGTTGCCGAGATAACCGATCTTGTAGCTGGTCTTGCCGGCATCGGTCCCGGTCCGCTTGTCCATCGGCGCGACGGCGCCGACACCGAGCGCGACATAGGGGCCGACCAGCGGATCGGCGAGCGCCGCGGTCGAAACGCTGGCCAAGAGTCCAGCGACGATGAATTTCATTGAGCGGTTCAAAAACGCCTCCATAGGCAATATTTACGCGACAGCGCGTAAGCTCCTTCGCGCGTCCCGAGACTCGGCAACGGCGAAACTTTTAGTGGTAACGGAATCGAAGAATTCGACAGGCGGACCGTAGGTGTTCGACCCGGAGACCGGGAGCCTCGGAAACTACTCAAGCCAGGCTCGGCCGCGGGGACCGCGCGTCAGGGCCGCGACATTCGCGCCATCGCCCGAACCATCGCCCGGGCGAGTTCGGGCTCGCGAAACGGCTTCTGGAGCACCACGGCATCAGGCCGAAGGGCTCGGACCCGGGCGGCATCGCCGCTGACGAAGATATGCGGCACGAATCCGCTGCGCAGGATTTCGGCGACGGCCTGCAGGCCGCTGCCGTCGCCGAGCCGCGCGTCGACGATCATGAGATCCGGGTGGCACCGCTGCGCTGCCGCTACGGCACCGAGTTCGGTAGCCTCGATCGCACAAACATCATGCCCCATGTCCTCGAGCACCTCCGCGAGCAGGGCTGCGATCACGGCCTCGTCTTCGACGACGAGGACGCGAAGCACTGCCGTGCCGGAGGCCGTCCGTCGATCGCCGGCGCGTGGGCGATCAATACCTTTGATCGCGCGCTCGCTGCGGGGGCTCGACGGAGACGGAGAGTATGTTGCGTTCGGATACACGGTTTGCTCTCCGCAGGTCATCGGGATAGCGGGGTGTCTGCGCGCCCCGATCGTCATGGCAGATCAGTGAACCTACAGACATTCCGCGGGCCGCGTAGAGGGCCGGAAACTACTCATGCGTATTTTTGGTTGAATAAGAACTACTTATGCGGGCGAACCACCCATCGTAACCCGATACACCGTGCAGTGCGCAGACGAGGCCTGCAATTCCCCCTGGCCATGAGCGACTCAGGGCTCCGGCGGCACGGCTCGCCTCAATCGCCATCAGAAGCGCGTCGGATGATCACAACACACTCTGGTACGGAACGGTGCGACAGCACAGCAGCGCGTCACTGGGGGTATCCGGAATGGGCGGAGCCTCGCTCTCGGAGCACGGCATGGCCGCTGCCGTCGACCCCACTGGGTCGACTGGCGAGGAAGAGCTGACCGAACACGACAATGCCCAGGACGACGACGAGGCCGAACCAGATGACGTTCGGTCTCGACCGAGAGCCTGTCACGCTCCCCAGCAACTTGGGCGTTGAATTCCGCCCACGAGGGAGGAGTGCGATCACGCGGGCGGCTATCGTCGGAGAGTCGCGATGGGCCTGATCCTGGTCGGGTAACGCCGTGATCCGCCCCGCGAGCCGCTTCACCGCGCTATCGAACGGCAGACGCGCCAGATCAGCGGCTTCCTGCCAGGGATCGAGGTCGAGCCGAACCAGGGCCGAGACCACGCTCAACACCATGCCGTTGCCGTCCTCGCCGATCGCGGCAAAGAGAAACGCGTCATATTCTGTACCGAGAAAATTCCCGGCTGCGGCGTCGGTCATGAATCTCACCCTTAAGCGGCCTCGGGCGCGCGGGCGCGGGGCGCCCGCAACGCAAGGTCGGACCTTATTGTGGAGGTTCAGTGCGTGGCAGCCTCGGGAACTACTCAAGCCGACCAGGGCGACTCGGGCAAGCCTCAGCGCTCCCGACGCGCCAAGATCACGCCCGTGAGCGCCGCCGCTACAAGCACCACGCCCTTGTTCGCAAGGACGAGCCGGGCGACTTCGCCCAACAGCATCGCCGGCGCCAGTTCCCCAGACACCGTCGGCGTTCGGTCGCGTGGCCGCAGGCGCGACAGCGCCAGGGCGCCGCCGCTCATGACTGCAAGGACCATTGCCACGACAAGAGCGGCCGCAACCGCGCCGTAGCGCGCTGCGACAGAGATCCAGAGCCCCGCCATCACGCAGCCGAGCGCCGCAGCGGCGAGGCTCGCCGCCGCGACGATGAGGGCGGTCCGCCAGACCAACCGCTCCGCGGCGCGACGCTGCCGAAGCATCGTCGCACCTTGGGTCAGGGCCAGGCCGAGGCGGAGCAGATCATTCACCGCGACAGCAGACGGCCGCCGAGGTAACCGATGCCGAGCGCGAGCAACAATGCAGCGACCGGCTGCGCCTCGACTTGTTTGCCGACCTGTAGGATCGAGCGAGTACTGCCGTCGGCGAGGGAACGATAGGCTCGGTGCGCAGTGTCATCGAGCTGCGCCGCGGCGCTGCGTGCAGTCGTGCTCGCATCGCGCTGGAGCTGTGCGAGCAGGCTGGTCACGTCACGCTTCAGCGCGCCGATATCATCCTGGAGGGAGGCGAGCGTGGTTTCAGGGGTTGTAGCTGCGGCCATGGAATGTTCCTTCGAAGGGTTGGATCCGGATCAGGCTGATCCGGGTAGGTAGGAGCGGTGTCGTCTCAGTAGAATACGTCGCGGGCGATCTGCACGATTTCACCTGTGTCCTCGTCAATCAGCAGGGCATCGTCATCGACGCGCACCCAAATCAGATGCGGCGGCGGGTCGAAGAGTCCGAATGCACGGTAGTCATCGATCCAATACTCGCGCCCGTAATATTGCGGGGGTAGTCGCTCACCGTGGTCCCAGTGGCGCTCGCCGTAGCCGCGTGGCCGATCGTAATCGCCATCATGGTATTGCCGCGCCGTCCAGACATCAGCCCCCCGGGAATCATACGACGGGCGCTGCCTGTGGCCGTCGTCGCGGCGGTCCCGATAGGCGTCGGCATGCTGGTTGCCCTCGCGATGCTCATTGCCGGAACTGGCCGGCCGTTCCGCGTTTTGGGGCTGCCGATGCTCCGGCACCTGGGCCTGGCGTTGCCCCGACCCGAAATCGTACTGGCGCTGTTGTGGCGTAGCGTCGACATGGCGCTGCTGTTGTGGCGCAGCCTCGACACGGCGCTGCTGCTGGGGTGCCGCCTCGGCGTGGCGCTGCGCCGGAGCTTCGCGCTGGCCACCCTGTTCCTGCCGCGACGCCGTGTGGTTGCCGTCGATACGAGAGCCTTGCGGCGCGTTTCGGGGTGGGCTGACGGCCGCCGGTCTATGGTCGCCGCCCGGGGACTGTTGGCCCTGCTGGCGATGATGATCGTCGGCCTGGGCGTAGGCCACCGACGCAGTAGCCATCAGGGCAACGGCGAGGGTGGCAGCCATCAAGGTCTTCATGTGAATGACTTTCTGCGACACGATCGGGCCGGCGGAGCCAGCGGACTGGCCCCGCCGGCGCGCTTGTTAGCGGTTGATCCGGGAAATCTTGGTGCCCTCGATGCTGACGCCGGCCATCAGGCCTTGCTGGCTGAAGATGAAGGCGTAGGCATCATCCTTCAGAGTCGAGCTGGAGAGGTTCTTGGCCACACCCTCGTCCACGACGACGACCGTCGGGCCGACGCCGATTTCCAGTCCCTTGGACTCGTGGATGTAGCGCACCGCCTTCTTCGACATCAGGAACACGACATAGGAATAGGACTGCGCCCCCGCCTGCAGGCCCCAGGAGCCGGTCAGCGAGTTGTAGTAGCCCTCGACCGCATGGCCCTTCTTCAACTCGCCCTCGCCATAGGCGGCGCCGAACACGAGGCCGGCTTTGACGATATTCGGGAAAATCAGCACGGCCCGGGCATGATGTGACAACAGCTCGGCGGTCGGGTTCGCCCGGTACAGCGTGTTCAACGCCTGCTCGGAATCGCGATCGAGGTCGCCCGCGCTGGCGGCGTAGGCAATGCTCGTCGACGCCATCGGCACGATCACGGCCAGGGCAAGCGAGGTCGCGACGGCGATCTTGCGGAAATTCGTCATGATATTCATCCTTATTCGAGGGTCAGGCGGGTCCCGGAGGTCCAGGTCGCAAGCAGCGTTGAAACTGAGCCCAGGCTCGGCTGGCGCCGCGGGAGGCGCGATCGGGAATGCCGCGCTCTTCAGTTGATCGACGATACGCCGGCAACTGCACCGAGCGGAGAATCGGAATCTACTCACGCGGGGAACCAGGCGAGTCGGTCGCGGCACACCGCGAGCACTCCCGTGGTGGCATTCAGAGGCAGGCGATATCGCGACAGCGTGCGGTGATTACCGATCCGATGTTCCCGGAGATACCCGCCGGCACTCGACGTTCATAGATATCCGCAAAAAATCCCATGGAAACAGTCCTGTAACCCGCCATGACAACTGCGGCTTCGATCAGCTGGGACCACTATGTGTGGTGGCCCGTGAGGGACGGCTCGGAAGCGGTCGGGACGGATCGATCCTGCCGACGCTCCCGCGCCATCGGCAGGATCGGAAACTACCTATGCGGCCCTCCCGTCCGAAATTCCCGGAACATTCGCCGCATGGCGCAGTAGTTGACACCCTTGATCAAAGGGGCGCTAGTGGAACCCGTCCGGAACTGTTCACGCAGTCGAACCCGCGACATAACAGGGTCCTCTGCCCGCATCGGATGGACTCCTTGCTGAAAGTCGACAGATGCCCCGCACCCCAGGGGACCACGCACGGTCGACATCGCCACCGGAAGCTGATTTTCCTGTCGTCGCCATCGGTGCATCCGCGGGCGGCCTCGAGGCCTGCCGCAAGCTCTTAGCGGCCCTGCCCGAAGCGACCGGACTTGCTTTCATCCTGGTCCAGCACCTCGATCCGAACCACGACAGCATGCTGGTCGAGCTGCTATCGGGGCATACCGGATTGACGGTACTCCAGGCTGCGGAGGGCATGCGACTTGCCCCCGACCATCTCTATGTGATCCCGCCCGGTGCGTCGCTTGCCGTAGCCGACGGCACGCTGCACCTGTCGCAGCCGCTCACCCGCCACGGCATCCGCCTTCCCTTCGATTTCCTGCTGAATTCCCTGGCGGAGAGTTGCGGGCCACGGACCGTGGGTGTCGTTCTCTCCGGGTCGGGCGCCGATGGCAGCCTCGGCGTGCCGGCCGTCAAGGCGGCAGGCGGCATGGTCCTGGTCCAGGATCCGCTCGAAGCCGGCTTCGACGGCATGCCGCGCAGCGCCATCGCGACAGGCGCGGTCGACAAGGTGCTGACCCTGGTCGACATCGCGACTGCGCTGGTCACGCGATCGGCTCGACCGCCTGCGCCTGCAGCCCCGGCTGTACCGGGGTCCGCCAAACTTGCCGCGGATAGCATCGGCGCGATCATCGACCTGTTACGGCGCAAGACCGCGCATGATTTTACGCTCTACAAGCCCGGCACCTTGCATCGCCGAATCGAGCGCCGCATGGCGATGGCCGGTGTCAGGCCGGACCACGCCGCGCGCTACCTGGAGATCCTGGAGCGCGATCCCGACGAACTCGAATCCCTCGCAAAGGACCTGCTCATCAACGTTACCAGCTTCTTCCGTGATCCACAGGTCTTCGAGTATCTGGCGGCGCATGTCCTGCCGGACATGATTGCCGGCCACGCCATCGAACAACCCATGCGACTCTGGATCGCCGGTTGCAGCACCGGCGAGGAGACATACTCGCTGACGATGCTCGCCATTGAGGCGATCACGGCGGCAAAATCGCCGCTCAAGCTCCAGGTTTTTGCTTCCGACGTCGATACCGATGCCGTGGCGAGTGCGCGCGAGGGACTATATCCCGCGACCATCGCAGCCGACGTCTCGCCGGATCGGCTTGCCCGGTTCTTCCAAAAATCGACGGACGGATACCGCGTCTCCGCAGATCTCCGCGCGACCATCGTCTTCGCGACCCAGGATGTGCTGTCGGACCCGCCGTTCTCGACATTGGATCTCGTCTCCTGTCGTAACCTTCTGATCTACCTGCGTCCGGAAGCCCAGGAGAAGGTCATCGCGGCACTGCATTTCGCGCTGCGTCCTGGCGGCGTTCTGCTGCTCGGCAGCGCCGAGACGGCCGGCAACATCGAAGGTCGCTTCAAGGTGATCTCGAAGGCGGAACGTCTTTATCGACGCATCGGCTCCAGCAGTCGAACCATCGCCCTCGGGGCGCCGCGGAACCTTGGGGACGCCACCAGGACGCCGAGCCGTCCCGGCCAGGGCATGGCCACCTCGCGCCAGACTGCGCTGGCTGAATTGTGCCGACGCATCGTGATCGAGACCTACGCCCCCGCGGCCGTCCTGGTGAACGCGAGCAATGAATGCGTCTACTCCCTGGGTCCGACCGACCGCTACCTGCGGGTACCGCCGGGCAATCCGACATTGGATCTGATGGCGATGGCGCGGCCGGCGCTGCGGACCAAGCTGCGCGCGGCGATCAATCTGGCGAGCCAGCAGAAGACCCGCAGCCTCCTCTCCTCCGGAACCATCGATCAAGGTGAAAACGGCGTGCCCTTCGATATCGCGGTTCAGCCGCTGTCGTTCGAGGGTGACGAGTTCATGTTGATCTGCTTCGTCGATGCGAACCAGCCCGGGCGTTCCCCTTCGGCGGCGGCGAAGCCGGACGAGCTCCCCCTGGTCGCGCAACTCGAACGGGAACTGGCGACCACTCGCCAGGAACTGCAGGGCGCGATCCGCAATCTCGAAATTTCGAGCGAGGAACAGAAGGCGATCAACGAGGAGGCGCTGTCGAGCAACGAGGAATATCAATCGACCAACGAGGAGCTGCTGACCTCGAAGGAGGAGCTGCAGTCGCTCAACGAAGAACTGACCGCCCTCAACAGCCAGCTCCAGGAAACTCTGGAACGCCAGCGCACGACCTCGAACGATCTCCAGAACGTGCTTTACAGCACGGATCTGGCGACCCTGTTCCTCGACGTCGAACTCAAGATTCGGTTTTTCACACCGGCGACCCGGTCGTTGTTCAGCGTGATTCCGAGCGATGTCGGCCGTCCCCTCGCCGACCTCAACTCGCTCGCCACCGATAGCGCCCTTTCCGGCGACGCGCGTGAGGTGATGAAATCACTGACGCCGATCGAGCGCGAAATCCAGGTGCAGAACGGCACCTGGTTCATCCGCCGCGTCCTGCCCTACCGGACCCATGACGACGGCGTCGAGGGCGTCGTCATCACCTTCACCGATATTACCGAGCGCAAGCGCACCGCGCGGGCGCTCGAAGCCGCGACCCACGAAGCCGAACTCGCCAATATCGCCAAGACGCGGTTTCTGGCCGCTGCCAATCACGATTTGCGCCAGCCGCTGCAAACGCTCGCGCTGCTGCAGGGGTTGCTGGCGAAGCGCGTCGAGGGTGAGCGGGCGCAGAAACTGGTCGCCCGCCTCGACGAGACCCTGGGCGCGATGTCGGGCATGCTCAATACCCTGCTCGACATCAATCAGATCGAAACCGGCAGCATTCGCGCCGATATCGCGGCCTTCCCGATCGCCACGCTGCTGCGCCAGCTCAAGGACGAATTCGACTATCATGCCCAGGCGCAGGGGCTCTCGCTGCACGTCGTTCCCTGCAGTCTGATGGTCAACAGTGATCCGCGCCTGCTCGAGCAGATCATCCGCAACCTGCTCTCCAATGCCCTCAAATATACCGAGCGCGGCAAGATTCTGGTCGGCTGCCGACGTCATGCCGGCATGCTGAGCGTCGAGGTCTGGGATACCGGCAAGGGCATCCCCAAAGACGAACTGGGCGCGATCTTCGAGGAATACCACCAGATCGACAATGCCGCGCGCGAGCGCAGCCGGGGCCTCGGACTCGGTCTCTCGATCGTCCGCCGGCTGGCAACGCTGCTCGACCACCAAGTCGACGTCAGATCCACGCCGGGCAAGGGCTCCTGCTTCGCTGTCGAAATCGCGATGCCGACAACCGACGGCATCATGCCGCGCGCAGTGCAAGCGCCGGCAATTGCTCCCCCCGCAGGCATGCAGGAGCCACACCGTACCGGCTTCATCCTCATTGTCGAGGATGATCAGGAAGTCCGGGAGTTGCTGGAACTGTCGTTGAAGGATGACGGCCATCGCACCCATCTCGCCGCCGATGGCAAGCTGGCCGTGGAATGGATGGCGAAAGGGTTCGCCAAGCCCGACGTCATCCTCGCCGATTATAATCTTCCCAACGGCCCGAATGGGCTTCAACTCATCGCACAGCTACGCGAGATTGCCGGCGCCGACACCCCGGCGGCCATCCTGACCGGCGACATTTCGACAACGACATTACGCGAGATCGCCCGACATAATTGCCTCCAGTTCAACAAACCCCTCAAGCTCAGGGAATTGATGGATGCGCTCCAGCGCCTCCTGCCGCCCCCGCCCCTGCCAGCGAACAAGCCACAGACCTCACCCTCGACGACGACGGAGAGGGCAACGATCTTCGTCGTCGATGACGATCCCCAGCTTCGCAACGCTCTGCGCTCCGTGCTCGAGGACGACAACCTCATCGTCGAGGATTACGCCGACTGCGAGTCGTTTCTGGCGGCGTTCCGTCCCGGGCGCGAGGCCTGCCTGCTGATCGACGCCTATCTGCCCGGCATGGGCGGGCTCGAGTTGCTCGGCGTCCTCGCCGAGCGACGTCTCCGGCTGCCGGCGATCATGATCACCGGCAACAGCGATGTCGCGATGGCGGTACAGGCGATGAAGGCCGGCGCGTCCGACTTCATCGAAAAGCCGGTCAGCCGCGATGACCTCGTGGCGAGTATTGACCGCGCCTTGGAGCAGTCCCGCGATTCCGGAAAATTGCTGGCATATCGCGAAGACGCGACGACCCACCTCGCCGGCCTGACCCTGCGCCAGCGCCAGATCATGGAACTCGTGCTGGCCGGGCATCCGAGCAAGAACATCGCAGCCGACCTCGGCATCAGCCAACGCACTGTCGAGAACCATCGCGCCTCGATCATGAAGCGTACCGGCTCGAAATCGCTCCCGGCCCTCGCCCGCCTCGCCCTGGCTGCAGCGACGACGATGGCCGACTGACCGAGCTCTTCGAACCTCCGTAAGTACTTTCCGAACCTACCCCGAGGCGAAGCCCGAGACGTATCCAGAGGGCGGCTCCGTCGACACGATCCCGTGCGGCGCAGCCTCTTGCCGTCAGGGAAACTGTCGATGCACGGACACGAAAACCGGCTGGGTCTCCGGGTTCTGGTGATCCATGGCGCGTTGCGCGCCGACAACGCCGCCGGCCGCGCCATCCGGGTCCTTCTCGCAGCGCTTGCCGACCGCGACGTCGATATTCTCGAGGCGCTCTCGGCGGCGGACGGCCGGGCGCTCGTCGCCGCCGACGCCTCGATCCAATGTATCCTGCTCGATTGGGATCTCGGCCATGGCGATGACCATGCCCTGTCGGCCGACGCGCTCGCCGATATCCGCCAGCACAACGAGCAGGTCCCGGTGTTCCTGCTCGCCGACCGCACCGCGGTGGCGACGATCCCGCTGAGGGCGATGCAGCAGAGCGACGATCTGATCTGGCTGCTCGAGGATACCCCAGACTTCATCAGCGGCCGTGTCGTCGCCGCGACGGAGCGTTATCGCCAGCAGATCCTGCCGCCGCTGTTCAAGGCCCTGGTGAAGTTCGCGTCGGTACATGAATATTCCTGGCACACGCCGGGACACACGGGCGGCACCGCCTTCCTGAAATCGCCCGCGGGTCGCGCCTTCTTCGAGTTCTTCGGCGAGAACCTGTTCCGCTCCGACCTTTCGATCTCGGTCGGCGAACTCGGCTCGCTGCTCGATCATTCCGGGCCGATCGGCGAGAGCGAGCGCTACGCCGCCCGGGTCTTCGGCGCGCATCGCACCTATTACGTGACCAACGGCTCGTCGACCTCGAACCGGGTCATCCTGATGGCCAGCGTTACCCGCGACCAGATCACCCTGTGCGACCGCAACTGCCACAAATCGGTCGAGCACGCGATGACCTTGTCCGGGGCGATCCCGACCTATCTCATGCCCTCGCGCAACCGCTACGGCATCATCGGCCCGATCCACCCGGAGAGCCTGACCGCAACCGCGATCGCACGCTCGATCAGCGAGAACCCGCTGGTCGGCCCGGCGATCGACCCGACCCCGATCCATGCCGTCGTCACCAATTCGACCTATGACGGCCTGTGCTACGACATCGCCAGGGTCGAAGCCCTGCTCGGCAGCAGCGTCGACCGCCTGCATTTCGACGAGGCGTGGTTCGGCTATGCGCGCTTCAATCCCCTCTATCGCCGCCGGTTTGCGATGCATGGCGATCCGAAGGACCATGGCGAGGATCGGCCCTCCATCTTTTCGACCCAGTCGACGCACAAGCTGCTGGCGGCATTGTCCCAGGCGTCGATGATCCATATCCGCGACGGTCGCCGCGCCATCGAGCATGCCCGCTTCAACGAAGCGTTCATGATGCACGCCTCGACCTCGCCGCAATACGCGATCATCGCCTCCAACGATATCAGCGCGGCGATGATGGACGGCGTCGGCGGCGAACATCTGACCGGCGAGGCGATCAGGGAGGCCATCGCGTTCCGCCAGATGATCAGCCGCATCGGCGCCGAATTCGCAGCCCAGGGCCAATGGTTCTTCGCCGGCTGGCAACCCCCGGAAATCCGCGATCCGAGTTCGGACCGGATGGTCGCGTTCCATCGCGCCGCCCCGAACCTCCTCGCGACCGATGCCAATTGCTGGGTCCTTCATCCCGGCGCGACATGGCACGGCTTCGACGGCCTCGAGGACGGCTACTGCCTGCTCGACCCGATCAAGGTCACGATCCTGACGCCGGGGATGCAGGATGACGGCACCCTCGCCGACCACGGCATCCCGGCAAGCCTCGTCACCGCCTATCTCGACCAAC
>CAIUCF010000698.1 GCA_903897565.1 uncultured Rhodospirillales bacterium
CGGCCTGGGTATCGGCAACTTCGACGGCGGGCAAGGGATGGTGCTCCACGGCCCGGATCTCTACCAGCGCCGCCGCGGCACCGGCCGCCGCGGCGGCGGCCGTGAAGCCGTTGCCATCGAAATTCGGCCCCTTGAGGGCGACGAAGAGATCGCCGGCCTGCAGGCTGCGGGTGTCGATCGAGACGCCGGTGATGGTCGCGTCGGCCACGCCGAAGGCGGCGCCCTCGACCGCTGCCGCCACCTCGGCGAGGGTCCAGAGCGCCTGGGTTTGCGTGCTCATCTGCCCTCGCTCTTGCCCGCTGCGCGGCGCCGGGCGGCGACGGCGTTGCGTGCCACGACGGCGTCATCGAACGGATGAACGACCCCGGCGATGATCTGGCCCTGTTCATGGCCCTTGCCGGCGATGACGAGGACGTCGCCGGCTTCGAGTTCATTGATTGCAGTCGCGATGGCCAGCGCCCGATCGCCGATCTCGCGGCCATCGGGACAAGCGGCCATGATTTCGGCGCGGATCGCGGCCGGCTCCTCGCTGCGCGGGTTATCGTCGGTGACGATGATCTGGTCGGCGTAGCGGCTTGCCACCTCGCCCATGCGTGGCCGTTTGGTGCGGTCGCGGTCGCCGCCGGCGCCGAATACCACCCAGAGCCGGTGGGTCGCGTGCGGCCGTAGCGCGTCGAGCACCTTTTCCAGCCCGTCCGGGGTATGGGCGTAATCGACATAGACTGTCGCGCAGTTCGGCAGGGTGGCGATATGTTCGAGCCGGCCGCGCACGCCGGTCAGGCGCGGCAGCGCATTGAGCGTCTGGTCGGGCTCGATCCCGGTCGCAATCGCGAGGCCGAGCGCGGTCAGCGCATTCATCGCCTGGAAACCCCCGACCAGCGGCAGATCGACCTCACGGGCGCGGCCGAGCACGTTGAGCACCAGCACCTGGCCGGAAACGGTCGGCCGGCGGGCGACGAGACGGATTGCGCCGGCAGCCTTGCCGAAATCGATGATCGGATGCTGCGCGGCCCGAGCCGCCTGGGCGACCGTGGAGAATTCCGGGATATCGGCGTTGATCACGGCAACGCCGCCCGGCGCCAGGACATGCTCGAACAGCCGCAGCTTGGCTTCGAGATATTCTGCCATGGTGCCGTGGTAATCGAGATGGTCCTGGGTCAGGTTGGTGAAGGCGGCGGCGATGACGCGGACACCGTCGAGGCGGTGCTGGATCAGACCGTGGCTCGAGGCCTCCATGACGACATGATCGACGCCGCGCTTGGCGAGATCGGCGAGCGCGATATGCAGCGCCACCGGATCCGGTGTCGTCATGGCGCCGGCCACGAGTCCGTCGGGGCCTTCGATGCCGAGCGTGCCGATGCTCGCCGCCTTGAGATGCGCCGCCGCCCAGATCTGCCGGGTGAAGGCTGCGGTCGAGGTCTTGCCGTTGGTACCGGTGACGGCGGCCACGGTCTTGGGCTGCGGGCCGTAGAAGCGCGCGGCGAGCAGGGCCAGCGCACGGCGCGGGGTCGGATCGCTGTAGAACGGCACGCCGAAGCCGCGCGCGCGGGCGGCGCCCTCGGAATCGGTGAGGATCGCGACCGCGCCTTGGGCGACCGCCGCGGCGATGAACTGGCGGCCATCGGTCTTGACGCCGGGCAGCGCCACGAACAGCGATCCGGGCGCCACCGCGCGCGAATCGGCGGTGATCGCGACGATTTCGGGGTCGATCACGGATGGCGCCAGGACCGGACCGGTCCCGGAGATGGCGCCATGCGACGTGAGCGAGGAGAGGTTCATCAGGTCAGTCAGCCGCAATTTTCTTGCCCTTGCCGGGGAAGTCCACCGTATAGGCGTTGTGGATATCGGCGGTTTCCGTGATCGGCATCTGGTCGAGCAGAGGGGCCATCCGCGCAATAATGCGCTGGGTCGCGGGCGCCGCCGTCCAGCCCGCCGTCGCGAAACCGTAGGACTTCTTGGTCCCGTGCGGCTCGTCGATCGATACCAGGGTGATATACTCCGGGTCGTTGATCGGATAGACGCCGATGAAGGAGGACAGCAGTGCCTTCTTCGCATAGCCGTGGCCGGTGACCTTCTCGGCCGTGCCCGTCTTGCCGCCGACGAGGTAGCCCGGGACGTCGGCGTTTCTGCCGGTGCCGTCGGTCACCACCAGGCGCAGCAGGCGGCGCAGCTGGAACGAGGTCTCCTCCGAAATCACCCGTGTACCCGGGGGCTGATAGCCATCGGCGCGCTTGACCAGGGTCGCCGGCACCATGACGCCGCGATTGACGATCGCATTGGCGGCGATCAGCGTCTGCAGCGGGCTGACCGAGATGCCGTGACCGAAGGCGACCGTCATCGTGCTGATGTCGTGCCAGGGATTGGGGTAATGCGGCGCCGCGACCTCAGGCAGTTCGATCGCTGCCGGGCGCAGCAAGCCGAGACTGCCGAGGAAGGCCTCCTGAGCCGCGCCGCCGCTCTCCAGCGCCATCTTGGCGGAGCCGATGTTCGACGACAGCATGAAAATCTGCGACACCGTGATCGGGTGGTTCTGCGGCTCGTAGTCGTGGATCGTGAAACGGCCGATATGGATCGGGTGCTGGACGTCGAAGAAGGAATCGAGCGTCGCCTTCTTGTTCTGCAGCGCCAGCGCCGTGTTGAAGATCTTGAAGACCGAGCCCATCTCGTAGACGCCCAGGGTCGAGCGGTTGAAGATCGTCGCCGGGACGATGTTGCTCATGTCGTTGGGATCGAAATCGGGCAGCGAGACCATCGCCAGGATCTCGCCGGTCCGGCAGTTCATGATGATCCCGGTGCCGCCGATCGCCGAGAAATCGTCGATCGCCTTTTGTACCTCTTCCTTGACTATCGCCTGCAGCCGGACGTCGACCGAGAGCTGCAGCGGCTCGGAATGCGCGGCGAGGCCGGCGTCGAACGAGCGTTCGATCCCGGCGAGGCCGTGATTGTCGAGATCGGAATAGCCGACGACATGCGCGGTCAGCGGCCCCTGGGGATAGACCCGCTGCTCTTCCGGCTGGAAATCGAGCCCGGGAATGCCGAGCTCGTTCACGGCATCGACCACGTCCGGCGTCAGGTGGCGATGCAGCCAGATGAAGCCCTTGCCGGATTTGAGCCGCGTCGCCAGCTCGGCCTCGTTGGTATCCGGCAGGATCCGGGCGAGTGCCGTGGCGGTGCCGACAGGATCGGTGATCACCCGCGCATCGGCGAACAGCGACTGGGTGCGCAGGGTCGTCGCCAGCACCTTGCCGTTGCGGTCCACGATATCGGCGCGGCTGTATTCGAGCGGCTTCGCCACCGCGAGCGGGTTGAGGTGGGAGTCGTTCGTCTCCAGCACCGTCACGTCGATCAGCCGCAGGCTGATGACGAGGAAGGCGATCACGAACATCGCGCCCGCCTTGACGAGACGGACGCGGCTCATCTCGAGTGCGCGGGTCAGCGGATGGTCAGCGTCGCCCGGCCCTTCCGCCGAAGGCTTGAAATGCATCGCCCGGCGGAGATTGTCCTCGTCCTTGAGGACCGGGGACCTCACGGCGTCTTCGCCCCATGCCCGGGCAACGGCTGCGGCGCAGCGGCCTGAATCGCGGTGAGCATGGCGTCGAGGCCGGCGCTATCCTCGGCGGAATTCGGGGCCTCGGCCGCGGAGGCGACCAGGGTCGGATGGCGCGCCCCCGCGATCGAGGCGATCGCGGCAGGAGCGTCGGTCGCGGCAGGCGTCGCCGGCTGCGGCGCGTCGCGGAGCGGCAAGGTATCGTAGGTGCCAAGATTGGCGGGCTTGATCGGCGCCAGCGCCAGATGCCGTTCGGCCATGGCGCCGAGCTTGTCGGGCTGCGTCTCCTGGCTCCACTCGGCCTTCAGGATGTGAATGGCGTTCTGGTCGGTGACGATCTGGTCCTCGATCGTGACGAGCTGCTCCTCCTCGCCTTGGACCGCGTATTTGACCTTGAACAGCCCGAAGCCGAGACCGAGGGCGAGGGCGAAGCTGATGAGCGTGGCGGGGCGGATCATGCGGCAGCGGCCTCCTTGGCCCAGGACGGCGCGTCGGTGCGGGCGGCTACCCGCAGCTTGGCGGAGCGGGCGCGCGGATTGCGCCGGCATTCGGCATCATCCGCGACGATCGCCTTGCGCGAGATCAGGGTGAAACTTGGGCGGCGGGTCTCCCCGGTCTGCGGTAGATGACGCGAGCCCGCCGGGGTATTGCCCGACCGCTCGCGCAGGAAATTCTTCACCACCCGGTCTTCGAGCGAGTGGAAGGAGACGATCGCGAGCCGGCCGCCGGCCTTGAGCAGGCCTTCCGCGGCTTCGAGGCCGCGCGCGAGTTCGCCGAGTTCGTCGTTCACATAGATACGCAGCGCCTGGAACGTCCGGGTCGCGGGATCGATGCCGTCGCGCGAGGCCGGGACCACACCGCGGATGATGCGGGCCAGGACCGCGGTGCGCTCGATCGGCGCTTCGAGCCGCGCCGCCACGATGGCGCGGGCGACGCGGCGCGACATCCGTTCCTCGCCGAGCTGGAAGATGACGTTGGCGAGGTCGCCCTCGGCCATGGTGTTGACGATCTCGGCGGCACTCGGCCCCTCGCCGCCCATCCGCATGTCGAGGGGGCCGTCGAACCGGAAGGAAAAGCCGCGCTCCGGGTCGTCGATCTGCGGCGATGACACGCCGATATCGAGCGCGACGCCGTCCACCTGGTCGATACCGGCGGCGCGGACGAGGTCTTCCATGTCGCCGAAGCGGCCCTGGATCAGCGTCAGGCGGTCGCCATACTGGGTTTGGATCGCGGCGCCGGCGGCAATGGCCTCGGGATCGCGATCGATGCCGATCACCCGGCACGGCGCGGCGTCGAGCAGCGCCCGGCTGTAACCACCGCGGCCGAAAGTGCCGTCGAGATAGATTTCGCCGGCCTGCGGCGCCAGCGCCAGCACGACCTGATCGAGCAGGACCGGGGTGTGGGTGGCGACGCCGGTCATTCGGCGCTCCCGCGGATCGCCGTCTGCGGCTCGGGCGGCAGCGACACCGGATGATGGCGCAGGCGATCGCGCTTGGCTTTCTTCGACGCCTCCAGCGCGTTTGGCTCCCAGATCTGGAAAGTCTGGCCGACACCGACGAAGGCCGCAGTATCCGTGATGCCGGCGAATTCGCGCACCGCGTCGGGCAGCACGATCCGGCCCTCGCCGTCGAAGGTCAGCTGTTCGGCGTCGGAAAACAGGGTCTGGAGATCGTCATATTCCTGGGAGAATTGCTCGAGCGTCTCGAGCCGGCGCGCCATCGCCTCCATCCGCCCCATACCGCAGCATTCGAGCGCGTCGTACTTGAACAGACGGTAGGCGACGATTCCGTTGAAGGCGTGCTCGGGCAGCGCCGATCGAAAGGGTGCCGGAACGGAGATCCGGCCCTTTCGATCGACCTTGTTCACGTAAGTGGACAAGAACAGCGCCACACCACTCCCCCAACGGCTTATCCCCGAAC
>CAIUCF010000699.1 GCA_903897565.1 uncultured Rhodospirillales bacterium
AAAGACATCGGCCATGAAGCGGTCTTCGAGCCAGGCAAGCTCGCCGGGCGAGAGATCCTCGCCGCCGACCACGGCGATGCCGTTTTCCTTTAATTCCTGGCGCAGGCGGCGATATGTCCGCTGTTGCGCCTCGATCAGGGCCCGCGCCTTGCGATTGACCTCGGCGAGCTGCTGCGACGGCGTCAGTCCGTCCTGGCTCTGGGTCTCGATTCCCGCCGTGATCTGGCCGCGCAGGCCGGCGACTCGGACCATGTAGAACTCGTCGAGATTATTGGCCGAGATCGACAGGAAGCGCAGCCGCTCGAACAGCGGATGATTGACATTGTCGGCTTCCTCGAGCACGCGCTCATTGAAGGCGAGCCAAGACAATTCACGATTGATGAAGCGCCGTGGCGATTTGAAATCGATCTTCGGCGGGCGCGAGGCGAGGGCACGAGGCAAGGACAAACTCTCCGGAGGCGCGGGATACGGACCGCGCGTGCACGATACCCTGCTGCGACGCAATAGTCGACGGGATGCGGCAACGGCAACGGCGGACGATTGCCTTTCGGCCTGACGACGATCTCCCCCTCGCCTCTGAACGCAGCCGGTCCCGACCAGGCTCGCCATCACCGGGCGACGCCGTATCGATCGAACACCTGCTCGTCGGAGACCACAACGAGGTTCCCGAGCGCCACCGGGGCGTGGGTCGAGCCACGTTCGACAGGCACTAGACCTGCTCGATCCTCGCCGATTCGCTGTCGTGGCGTCATCATGCCGGATTTTATTTTCTGTTAACTATATTCACCTACAGGAATTAAGTTAGCATCCGCTATCGTCCGCTCTCAGGAAGTATACGCCTTTGCCAGACCAGCTTCGCAGCCCCGGCGACCCGTCTCCTGACGTTGCCGTCGATGACCGCTACCGGCTTCGCCAATTGCTCCTGCATTGCCTCGGCCTGCTCCACCACGCCGGCACGGCAGGTGAAAACCAGCAGCAGCTGGTCCACGAGATCGAAAGCTGGGGCAAGACCCTCGATCGCCTGACCCGTGATACCGCCAAGCAACTCGAAAGCGCGAGCGCGGCGATCGCGCAGCTGGCCGACACAGTCAACATGCACACCCGCTCGGCCACCGACGAACTGCGCGATGGCCTCAACGGCACCAGCAAGGCGCTCGATTTTCAGGCAGGCAAGTTCGGGAAGGTGCTCGACGATATCGCCAAGATCGGCAACACCGTGCGCATGCTCGCGCTCAACGCGACGATCGAAGCCGGTCGCGCCGGCGATGCCGGCCGCGGTTTCGCAGTCGTCGCCTCGGAGGTCCGGGCCTTGGCCCAGAACACGCTCGCGACCGCCGCCAATGCCCGCCAGGAAGTCCGGCTCGACGGCGTCCAGTCCGAGATCGCGCGGTTTCGTAGCTCGGCGGAACAAGCCATGTCGGCCCTCTCGCAGACGGTCGAGACCGCCAATCGCGGGTTGCTCGAGACCTTCGAGCGGACACGGCGCGAGATTACCGGCGCCACCGAACAGAACCGGGTATTGTGGGAAGCCCTGACCGGCATCCAGGTCGCGGCTGAGCGTATCCGCGGCAAGGAGGAACGCGTCCGCGGCCTGCTCGGCGGCGCTGCGAGGGTCTGGGAGGACGACGACCCCGCCCTCACCCTCGAGCTCTTGCTGCGCGCCGAGCATATCGAGTCGGATCCCGCTTACGACCGGCTCGACGATATCCGTCGCCGCGGGATCATTCGCGTCGCGGTCGAGCCGGATTTCAAGGGTCTGTCGTTTCGCACGAGCGGCGGCAAGCTGCAGGGGCTCGACATTGCCTATGCCGAGGCCTTCGCCGCCTGGCTCGGCGTCCGCGTCGAATTCCTCGAACACCCCTGGGATCTGTGCTGCGAGTTGCTGCAGGCCGGCGCCAAGGCCGGCGCGCCCAAGGCCGATCTGGTGTGGAGCGCTCTGCCGCCCAACGAACGCTGGCGCGGCGTCGCCTATTCCGAGCCCTATACCTATCTGCGCTATGCCCTGGCGCGACGGACCGGCGACGACTCAATCCGTGGGATCGCGAGCTTAGAAGGCAAGATCCTCGGCTGCATCAACGATCC
>CAIUCF010000700.1 GCA_903897565.1 uncultured Rhodospirillales bacterium
TGCACCTCGCGCAGGCGCTGAGCGCCGTAGGCGGTCAGCTTCTCTTCGTGCTCGCGAATGGCGTCGAGCCCGAGCAAAGCCATGTAGTCGAGGGCCACGGCGAGGCCGCGGGTGCCGACGATATGGGGGGTACCGGCCTCGAAGCGCGCCGGCGCACCCTGGAATGTCGTGTGCTCGAAAGTGACCTCGAGAATCATGTCGCCGCCGCCCTGCCCGGGCGGCAACTCGTCGAGAATCTCGGCGCGCGCCCACAGCACGCCGATACCCGACGGCCCATAGGTCTTGTGGCCGGAAAAGACGTAGAAATCGCAGCCGATGGCCTGGACGTCGACCGGCATCCGCGGTGCCGCCTGGCAGCCGTCGATCAGCACCAGCGCGCCCGCCTGGTGCGCCATCGCCGTGATCGCCTCGACCGGCACGACGGTGCCGAGCGCGTTGGAGACATGGGTCACCGCGACCAGCCGGGTCTTGGCCGACAGCAGCTCCTGGAACCGGACCATATCGAGGCCGCCGGTCTCGTCGATCGGCGCCACCACCAGCTTGATACCGATGCGGTCGCGCAGAAACTGCCAGGGCACGATATTGGCGTGATGTTCGAGCTCGGTAATCAGGACCTCGTCACCGGCTTTCAGCGTATTGCCATAGCTGTTGGCGACGAGATTGATCGCCTCGGTCGCGCCGCGCACGAACACGATCTCGCGGCTGTGTTTGGCGTTGAGAAAGCGCTGCACGGTCTCGCGCGCATCCTCGAAATGCGCGGTCGCGCGCTGGCTCAGCGCATAGACGCCGCGATGGATATTGGCGTAGTCGCGGGCATAGAAATCGGCGATCGCGTCGATCACCACCTGCGGCTTCTGCGCGCTCGCCCCCGTATCCAGGAACACCAGGCCAGGATTGTTGCGGAAGATCGGGAAATCCGCCCTGACGGCGGCGACATCGAACATGGTGCTTACCCCTTGATCTCGGCGAGCCGCGCCGCGATGGCCGCGCGCAGTTCTGCGGCGATCGTCGCGTCGGCGACCCGCTCGACCGGCTCGGTGACGAAGGCGTCGATCAGCATGCGCCGTGCCGTTTCCGGATCGATGCCGCGCGAGCGCAGATAGAACAGCCCGGTCTCGTCGAGATCGCCGACCGAGGCGCCATGGCTGCACTTGACGTCGTCGGCGTAGATTTCGAGTTCAGGCTTGGTGTCGATGACGGCGCGATCGGAGAGCAGCACCGTCTTGTTCAGCATGCCGGCATCGGTCTTCTGCGCACCCTCGCGGACGATGATGCGGCCCTGGAACACCCCATGGGCGCGATCGGCGAGCGCGACCTTGAACACCTGGTTCGAGGTGGTGCCGCGCTTGTCGGCCGGGGTATAGCCGGCGGCAGTGTGGTCGACGATGGTCACCGTCGCCGCATCCTGGCGGCCGGCCAGCAACGTGCTGCCGCTCAAGGCAAAATCGGCGCCGGGGCCGGCGATGCTCGCCCGGTATTCGCGCCGGGAAAGCGCGCCGCCAAGGCTGAGCTGGAAGCCATCGAAAGCGGCCTCCTGCGCGAGGCTGACCGCGACCGAGCCGGTATGATAGGCGCTCTTGGCCTCGTCCTGCAGGGTCGTGTGACGCAGCAGGCTGTCGCGATCCAGCGTGACGCTGGTGACCGAGTTGTTCCAGTACTTGCCCGATCCCGCCCAGATTTCGAACA
>CAIUCF010000701.1 GCA_903897565.1 uncultured Rhodospirillales bacterium
CGACCCAGGCGGCGGAGAAGATCTATCGCTCGCTCGGCGACGATTGCGCGGTCAGGGCGAGCCTGATCGTCGAGCGGGATGGCGATCTCGAATGGCTACCGCAGGAGACGATCCTGTTCGACGGCGCCCGGCTCGCCCGCCGCCTGACGATCACTCTCGACCCGAGCAGCCGGCTGCTTGCGACGGAAACCGTGCTGTTCGGGCGCAGCGCCCGCGGCGAACGGCTGACCTATGGCCATCTGCATGATTCCTGGGCATTGCGCGTCGGAGATAAGCTGGTCTGGGCAGACGCAATTCGGCTGTCGGGCGATGTCACGGCGGCACGGAGCCGCCCCTTCGGCTTCGGCGACGCCGCCGGCTACGCGACCCTGGTGATCGCAGGGCGTGATGCCGCCACCCATCTCGAAGCCGCCCGCGCCGTCGCAGCTGGGGCGCCCGCCAGGAGCGCCGGCGCCACCCTGGTCAACGGCGTCGTCATCCTGCGCTACATGGATGCCGACGCCGCGCGGGTCCGGTTGTCGGTCGCATCCGCCGCGGCCGCGCTCCGCGCGACCGTCATGGGGCGACCGCCCGTGCTGCCGCGCGCCTGGGCGCTGTGATGGCGCGCTATCTGCATCAATTTACGCGACTTGACGTATTCGCCATGGCGAGCTCGATGCTTATGAAGACGAGCCGCTCGGCGACAGATGGGGAGAGACGATGAATCTCAGTCCGCGGGAAAAGGACAAGCTGCTGATCGCCATGGCGGCGATCGTGGCCCGCAAACGCCTGGAGCGCGGCGTCAAGCTCAACTACCCCGAGGCCGTGGCCCTGATCACCGATTTCGTCGTCGAGGGCGCGCGTGACGGCCGTTCCGTCGCCGAGTTGATGGCGGCGGGTGCCCATGTCCTCACCCGGTCGCAGGTCATGGACGGTATCCCCGAGATGATCCACGAGATCCAGGTCGAGGCGACTTTCCCCGACGGCACCAAGCTCGTCACCGTGCACGAACCGATCCGCGACGGGGTGATACGATGATCCCCGGCGAAATCATCACCCCCGAAGGCGAGATCACGCTCAACGCCGGACGGGCGACGATCACGCTGACCGTGGCCAATACCGGCGACCGCCCGATCCAGGTCGGCTCGCACTACCATTTCGCCGAGACCAACCAGGGCCTGAGCTTCGATCGCGCCAAGGCGCGCGGCCATCGCCTCGCCATCGCCGCCGGCACCGCGGTGCGCTTCGAGCCGGGCCAGACCCGTGAGGTGACCCTGATCGCGTTCGCCGGCGACCGCGCCGTCTATGGCTTCACCGGCGCGGTGATGGGCAAGCTGGAGGACACGCCATGAGCGTCACCATGAGCCGGCGCGCCTATGCCGGCATGTTCGGGCCGACCACGGGCGACAGGATCCGCCTCGCCGATACCCAGCTGCTGATCGAGGTCGAGCGCGACCACACGATCTATGGCGAGGAGGTCAAGTTCGGCGGCGGCAAGGTCATCCGCGACGGCATGGGCCAGAGCCAGCGCACCCGCGCCGAGGGTGCGGTCGATACCGTCATCACCAACGCCGTGATCCTCGACCATTGGGGCATCGTCAAGGCCGATATCGGCCTCAAGGACGGCCGCATCCACGCCATCGGCAAGGCCGGCAATCCCGATATCCAGCCCGGCGTCACCATCATCATCGGGCCGGGCACCGAGGTCATCGCCGGCGAAGGCAAGATCGTCACCGCCGGCGGCATCGACACCCATATCCACTTCATCTGCCCGCAGCAGGTCGAGGAAGCGCTGTATTCCGGCATCACCACGATGCTGGGCGGCGGCACCGGCCCGGCGGCCGGCACCAACGCCACCACCTGCACCCCCGGCCCCTGGCACCTGATGCGGATGCTGCAGGCGGCCGAAGGCCTGCCGATGAATCTGGGTTTCTTCGGCAAGGGCAATGCCAGCCAGCCGGCGGCGCTCGTCGAGATGATCGAGGCCGGCGCCTGCGGCCTCAAGCTGCACGAGGACTGGGGCACCACCCCGGCCGCCATCGATTGCTGCCTGTCGGTCGCCGACGAACACGACGTCCAGGTCACGCTCCACACCGACACCTTGAACGAGAGCGGCTTCGTCGAGACCACGGTCGCCGCCTTCAAGGGCCGCACCATCCACGCCTTCCACACCGAAGGCGCGGGCGGCGGCCACGCCCCCGACATCATCAAGGTCGCGGGCGAGCCCAACGTGCTGCCGTCCTCGACCAACCCGACCCGGCCCTATACGGTCAACACCCTCGAC
>CAIUCF010000702.1 GCA_903897565.1 uncultured Rhodospirillales bacterium
AGTCGACCGGCAAGTTCTTGAGATAGCCGAACGACGAAGCGCCGGCGCCGAAATCGTCGAGCGCGATGCGCACGCCGAGCGCCCGCACCTGGATGATGAACATGGCGGCGTCGTCGAGATTGGTGATCGCCGAGGTCTCGGTGATCTCGAGGCAGAGCTGGCGGCACAGCTGCGGCCCAGCCTGGTCCAGCATCTCCATGACATGGCGATGAAAGGCGCGATCGCCGACCGACTGGCCCGAGAGGTTGACGCTCAGCATGCCGATCGCGGTCGGGTCGGGCAGATCCGCAAGCCACTGGAAGACGTGTTTGAGAACCCAGCGGTCGATCCGCGAGGCGAGGTGGAACCGCTCAGCGGCCGGCAGGAATGCGCCGGGTTCGATCAGCGTGCCGTCGGACTCGTGCATCCGCAGCAAGACCTCGGCATGCGCACCCTCGGCGGCGCCGTCGAGCGCCACGATCTTTTGCGCAAAGAGGGTGAAACGATCGGCATCGAGCGCCTGCTCCAGCCGTGTCGCCCAGCGCATCTCGCCCTGGCGCGCCTGCATCGCGAGATCGCTCTCCAGCCAGACATGGACGCGGTTGCGGCCGCCTTCCTTGGCGGCGCGGCAGGATGTATCCGCCGCCTGGACGATGGCGGCGGTATTGCTCCAGCCGTGATTCACCATCACCAGGCCGATGCTGGTGCCGACACGGAAGCTCTGGCCGTCATGGATAAAGCGGAACTCCTCCATGCGATCGCAAATCTGCTTGCCGATTCGCTGCGCCTGTTCGCTGGTGCAGCGCTCCAGGATCAGGGCGAATTCGTCGCCGCCGAGCCGGGCGACCGTGTCGCTCGCCCGCACCGCCGCCGTCAGCAGCTTGCTGATCTGCAGCAGCAACTGATCGCCGACCGCATGGCCGCAGGCATCGTTCACCAGCTTGAATTGATCGAGATCGACATACATCAGCGCATGCTCGCTGTGCTCGGCAAGGGCGATATTGAGGGTCCGCCGCAGCCGCGTCTCGAATTCGGCGCGGTTGACCAGGCTGGTCAGCGGATCATGGGTCGCGCGGTAGGTCATCTCGCCGGAGAGCCGCCGCTGCTCGGTCACATCATGGAACACGAGCACGACGCCGAGCACCTCGCCCCGGGCGCTGCGGATCGGCGCTGCGGATTCCTCGACACAGAATTTCTCGGCCGTGCGAGAAATCAGCACCGAATGACCGGTCGAGCGCACCACTTCGCGCCGTTCCACGCAGGCGGCGACCGGGTTCTCGGCAGGCTCGAGCGTCTCCTCGTCGACGATCCGGAACACCGTCGCCAGCGACTGACCCGCAGCATCGGCATTCGCCCAGCCGGTCATCCGTTCCGCCGCGGGATTGAGCCAGCTGACATTGCCGGCGCGATCGGTGGTGATGACGGCGTCATCGATCGATTGCAGCGTGACTTCGAGCAGTTCCCGTTGCTCGGCCAACGCCGCCGTCAGATTCCGCAGGGCGGTGACATCCCAGCTGACCCCGACCACGCGCGACCCCTGCTCCCCTTCGGCCGCCGTGACCCGCGCCGTCATGCGGATATGGTGCGTACTACCATCCGCCCATAGGACACGGAACTCCGAGTCCAACGTCGCCGTGCCCGCGAGCGCATCTGCCAAGACCTGCGCCGCGAGGCGTTGGTCTTCCGGGTGAAAGCGCTCGACCCAGGTCGCGAGTTGTCCGGTCTTCTCGCTACGCGCAAGACCGAACTGCCGGTGCATCCAGTCGTCACAGAGAATCGTTCCGTCTACGGGATTGCAGTCCCAGATACCGATCCGGCCGCTATCGGTTGCCAGAGAAATCCGGGTGTTGAGGCGCTCCAGGTCGAGCCGAGCGGCGACCCGGTCGGTGATGTCCTGCAGCGCGCCGACCAGCCGGACGGGCTTGCCGTTCTCGAATTCGCAGTGCCCGCTGGAATCGACCCAGATGATCCGTCCGTCGGCCCGCTGCAGCTGCATTTCGAGTTCCCAGCCGGGCCCGCCCGATTTCGACCGCTCGATGGCGTCGACGACGGCGGCCCGCGAGTCCGGCAGCAGGGAGGTCAAAGACTCGGCGAAACTCGGCGGCCGTCCCGGATCGAGGCCATAAATACGATACATCTCGTCCGACCAGTTCACGGTCTCGGAGCCGAGATCGACCTCCCAGCCGCCGATCCCGGCAAGCCGGCCCGTGCGCTCGAGAAAGCGCTCGCTGTTGCGCAGGGCGCGCTCGACCTGGCAGCGCTGGGTGATATCCTCGATGACCATGACGCTGCGGAAGGAATCGCCGTCGAAATCGCGTTCCATCACCGCCGAGACGAGCACATCGATCAACGCACCGCTGCGCGTGACCATCTGGCATTCGACCTCGTCGCAATGGCCTTCGGCGTAGAACAGCGGGATCGCACTTTCTCGGACCCGAACACGGGATTCCGGAGTCAGGAAATCGACCCAGACTCGGCCCAAGACTTCGTCACGACTATAGCCGAGCTTCAGCAGCCAGTGATCGCTGACACTGAGGAGATGTCCGGGCTTGTCGACCGATTGCAGCATCGTCGGCGTCGATTCATAGAGCCGGCAGAACCGTGCCTCGCGGTCCTTCAGGCTCAACACGAGCTGCTGTTCGAGTCGCCGCGATCGCCGGCCTTCCAGCGCGCCGGCGGCCGCCACCGCCAGATGACCGAGTATCTCGCGCTGGTCTGCCGACAACTGGCGCGGCTCGCGATCGATCACGCACAGGGTGCCGACGCGCGCACCGTCGCTCAAGCGGATCGGCATGCCGGCGTAGAAGCGAATTCCCGGCGCCGAGGTGACGAGGGCGTTGTCGGAAAAGCGCACATCCAGCCTGGCGTCGGGGACTTCGAGCAAGACATCGTCGAGGATGGTATAGGCGCAGAATGCGAGGTCGCGCGGCGTCTCCCTGACCCCTCCCAGCCCTACACCGGCCTTGAACCACTGCCGCTTCGCGTCAACCAGGCTGATCAGGGAGATCGGCGCGCCGCAGACCAGCGCCGCCGCCTTGACCAGCGCGTCGAACTCCTCCTCATCCTCGGTATCAAGGATTCCGAGGGTCAGCAGAGACCGCAGGCGTTCCGCCTCATCGGGCGGCAGTGGAGCGACAGGCATCGAGCGTTCCCTCTTTCGGGGATTGGTTTTCGCCGCAAGATTGCCCCCAATACATGAACGAAGCGTCACCGAAGGATCACGCAACCGCACGATGTTTGGCAATTCCCCGAAACACGACGGGCTCCAACCCTGAGCGCTTCGAACCCACGACCGCCACAGCGCGTATCAACATAACGACAATAATAACTCTTGATTGTAATTTTCTACGGCCACAATGACGAAGCGCTGGCTTGATCCCGGACGGCGTTCTATCAAGAAGGCGAGCGGCCGTGGGTAACCCGTGCCGCCGCTCGACGCGAGGCGTGGAACATTCCGCGCCAGTCTAGGGGGATGATTTGGCAGAGCCTCGGAACCCGGTCGATGAAGCAGGGCCGCAGCATCACGTCGTCATCATCGGCAGCGGCTTTGCCGGGCTGTGCATGGGCGCCCGCCTCAAGCGGGCCGGGATCGATGATTTCGTCATCCTGGAAAAAGATAGCGAGCTCGGCGGCACCTGGCGCGTCAACGACTATCCCGGCGCCGCCTGCGACGTGCCGAGCCATCTCTATTCCTTCTCCTTCGCCCAGAGCGCGCGCTGGACACGTAAATTTCCTTCCCGCGACGAGCTCTGGGCCTATACGCGGGGCGTCGCGGAGCGCTGCGGCCTGATCCCGCATATCCGGCTGGCGACCGCGCTCGCCGGCGCCGATTACGACGAGGCCGTGGGCATCTGGCGGATCCGCACCAGCCAGGGGGCGATGACCGCTCGCTTCCTGGTGCTGGGCACCGGCGCCCTCGGGCGCCCGCTTATCCCCGAGATCCCGGGCCTCGCGGGCTTCAGGGGCACGATCTTCCATTCTAGCCGCTGGGACCATGGCTTCGACCCCCGCGGCAAGCGCGTCGCCGTGATCGGCACCGGCGCCAGCGCGATCCAGATCGTCCCCGAGATCGCGCCTCAGGCCGCCCGGCTCGATCTTTACCAGCGCACCCCGCCCTGGGTCATGCCGCGGCCCGATCGCGCCATCACCCCGCTTGAGCAATTCCTGCTCGCCCGGGTCAAGCCGCTGCAATGGCTCTATCGCTTCAAGACCTATCTGCAATACGAGATCCGCGCGCTCGCCTTCGCCTACTGGCCCCAACTCGGGGCTCCCGCCCGAGCGCAGGCGCTGGCACATCTCCGCAGACAGGTCGCGGATCCGACCCTGCGCGCCAAGCTCACCCCCTCCTACGCGCTCGGCTGCAAGCGGGTGCTGCTGATGAACGACTACTACCCGGCGCTGACCCGGCCGAACGTCCACCTCGTCACCGACGGCATTCGCGCGATCACGGCTAGCGGCATCGTCACCACCACCGGGGAGGAGCGCGCCGTCGACGCCATCGTGCTCGGCACCGGCTTCGACGTCGAGCATTGCCTGGGCCCCATCGCCGTCAGGGGCCGCGGCGGCGGGAGCCTGCTCGATTCTGCCGGCGACGGCGGCCTCGAAGCCTATAAGGGCGCGACGATCGCCGGCTTTCCCAACCTGTTCATGATCACGGGACCGAACACCGGACTCGGCCACAACTCGATGATCTATATGATCGAATCCGGCGTCGCCTACGTCCTCGACGCGATCCGCCAGCAGCGGCGCGATGGCTGGCGTTCGGCCGAGGTCAGGCCGGAGGCTCTGGCCGCCTATAACGCCGATCTGCAGCACCGGCTCAAGCGCTCGGTCTGGGCCACCGGCTGCAAGAGCTGGTATCTCGACCACAACGGCAAGAACACCACGCTCTGGCCCGGATTCACCTTCGTCTATCGCTGGGTCACGCGGCGCTTCGACATCGCCAACTATATCATCGAGAGGCCGTGAGAATGGACGATACGGCCCTGCTCATCATCGATATGCAGCGCGATTTCTGTGATCCCGCCGGCTATGCCGCCCAGGCCGGGATCGATGCCGCCCGGCTCGCCGCGCCGATCCCGGTGCTGCGCGCCCTGATCCCGCCGTTGCGCGCCGCCGGGGTCACGATGATCTATACCCGCGAGGGTCATCGCCCCGATCTTTCGGATTGCCCGCCCTACAAGCTTTCGCGCGCGATCGAAGCCGGCGCGCCGATCGGCGCGATGGGGCCGCTTGGCCGGCTGCTGATCCGCGGCGAGGCCGGCCACGACATCGTGCCCGAGCTCTATCCCGAGCCCGGCGACATCGTCATCGACAAGCCCGGCTATTGCGCCTTCCACGCCACCGATCTCGAGGCGATCCTGCGGGCGCAGGGCATCTCGCGGCTGCTGTTCACCGGTGTCACCACCGATGTCTGTGTTCACTCGACCCTGCGCAGCGCCGTCGACCGCGGCTATGACTGCGTCACCATATCCGACGCCACCGCCTGCTGCGACGATGCCATCCAGGACGCGATGATCCGCGTGATCCACGGCGAAGGCGGCATCTTCGGCCGCGTCACCACCAGCGCCGATCTACTGCAGGCGCTGGCGGCCGGCTGATCAGGCCGCGGCCGGACGCTCGACCAGACCATAGCGCCGCATCAGTTCCGCACGGCGGCCGGGCTGGAAATTGATGCGGCCGGGATCGCGATCGACCGCCTTCAGCAGCAGCGGATCCATGATCCGGAACCACAGCGGCGGGATATAGGACAGCACATACATGCCGAAATAACCGTTGGGCAGTTCCGGCAGGTCATGGAAATGCCGCAGCGACTGATAGCTCCGCATCGGGTGGGCGTGATGGTCGGAATGGCGCTGCAGATGGAAGGTCGCCCAGTTCGAGAACACGTGGTTGCTGTTCCAGGAATGCCGCGGCTCGACCCGCTCCAGCCGGCCATCGGCGAGACGCCGGCGCAGCAACCCGTAATGCTCGATGTAATTGGCGCTGGTGAGCTGGAAATTGGCCCAGAACGAGATCGCCACCAGCAGCGGCAGGATCTGCGGCCCGAGCCAGGCCATCAGCACACCCCAGAACGCGAAGGTCATCAGCATCGGCTGGATCACCTGGTTGTCGAGGCTGAAGCGCGACTTGCCGAGGCGCGCGAGCCGGGCGACTTCGAGGTCCCAGGCGCGCTTGAGGGCGCCTGGCATTTCGCGCAGCACGAAGCCGTAGATCGTCTCGCCCATCCGCGACGAGGCCGGATCCTGCGGCGTCGCGACATCGCGGTGATGACCGAGATTATGCTCGACCGTGAAATGGCCGTAGCCGGTCGGCACCAGCACCAGCTTGGCGAGCCAGCGCCGCAGCGCATCCGGCTTGTGGCCGAATTCATGGCCGAGATTGATGCAGAAGCCGCCGATCGCGCCCGTCGACATGATGGTGGCGAGCACGCCGTGCCAAGGCAGCTGGTGTCTCGCGAGAAACCAGACGCCGAAGGCGAACGAGATCCACACCACCGGCACGACGGCATAGGTCACGGCACGGTAATAACGATCGGCCTCCAGCCCGGCGACCGCGCTTTCCGGGGGGTTGCTGCGATCCTCGCCGAGGATCAGATCGATGATCGGGGCGATGCCGTAGAAGAACACGAAGGGTATCCACAGCACCCAGTACACCCCGGTCGCCAGCGACATCGCCGGGGCGATGCCGATCGAGGCCGGCACCAGGATCGAGACCAGCCAGGCAAGGCGCTTGCGGTCACGATACGGGGCGGGGACGGTGTGGTCGGCGGTCACGGTCATGATCATTGGACTTTCTTGTTATCCCTGCGGGGAGATTACCCCGGAGCGCTGGACTCGCGTTACCGCAGGGGCTGGCAAAATATCGTCATTTGATGACATAGTTGATCATGACATCACGAGAACCCGGCCCGTCCCCATGACACCCCGCGGTTTCCCGGCAGCCTGGGCTCACCCCGCTTTTCCGCATTCATACGGTGTCTTGCTGTGCCTCGCCATCAGGCGGTACGGCGGCGACCCGGACGTGGTGCTGGCGGGCACGGGCGCATCCGAAGCGACGATGCGCGCCGATCGTCGTTACCTGCCGTTCGCCGTGCTGCGACGCCTGATCCTGGTTCTGCAGGCGGGCCGGCCCAGCCCGACCCTGGGTCTCGACATCGGTGCCGACGCCCCCGTCTCGGCGCACGGCCCATTGAGCACGGCCACGATCGCCAGCCCGACCCTGGGCCACGCGGTCGACCTCGTCGCCCGCTACGCCTTCGCCCGCTCGCAGGCGCTCGATTTCGTGATCCTCGAGAACGAGCGCTGGAGGAGTTTGGTCATCCGCGAACGCTTCGACTTCGGCGACGTCCGCGAGACGATCCTGCAAGCCGTGCTGATCATGCTGGAACGCCTGCTCGCGGCCGTGATCGGGATCCCGCGGCTCGGCGCCGTCTATCACTTCCCGTTTCCCGATCGCGGCGGCACGGCGGCGCACGCGGCGTTCCTGGAAGGTGAGTGTCGTTTCGGCGCGAGCCATCTGGCCCTTGAGTTCAGCCCGCAGCTTCTGGCGCTCCCGGCGCTGCTGCCGGATGAAATGGTCTACGCCGCCGCCCGACGCCATTGTGATTTCGAGCTGGCGGAGGCCCTCGGCGACCGCCGCGATAATCTCGTCGCATTGCTCCGGCGGCGCCTGTCGACGGCCAGCGACGGCTTTCCGACCCTGGACGCACTCGCCGCCGAGATCGGGATCTCGCCGCGCACCCTGATCCGCCGCCTGCGGGCGCTGGGGACCACGTACCAGGACCTGCGCGACCAGTCGCGCCAGGATCTGGCGCAATGGTATCTGCGCCACTCCGATCTTTCGGTCGAACGCGTCGCCGAACGCCTCGGCTATGCCGATACCTCGAATTTCAGCCGGACCTTCCGCCGCTGGACCGGATTCACGCCGCGCGACTATCGCATGGCACGACCGGCGCTGGGCTATCCCGCCGAGTTCGGCTAGCTTCGGCGAAATCGAGAAACCAGGGGGGAGACGTCAGTGACATCAGGGCAATCGGAGATCAGCCGCGTCGCGGTGATCGGCACCGGCGTGATCGGCGCCAGCTGGGCCGCCTTGTTCCTCAGCCGCGGCCTCGACGTCGTCGCCACCGATCCGGCGCCGGGTGCGGAAGCGCGGCTGCACGCGCTGGTGGCCGGCTTCTGGCCGGCGTTGACCCGGATCGGCCTCGCCGGGGGCGCATCGGTCGACCGCCTGCGCTTCGAGCCCGACCTCGCGAAGACCGTCGCCGGCGCCGATTTCATCCAGGAGAACGGGCCGGAGCGGGTCGACATCAAACGGACACTGCTCGCCGAGATCGACGCCGCCGCCAATCCCGACGTGATCATCGCCACCAGCTCATCGGGCATTCTGATCAGCGCCATACAGGACGCGGCCAAACACCCCGAGCGCGTCTTGCTCGGCCATCCCTTCAACCCGCCGCATCTCATTCCGCTGGTCGAGGTCGTCGGCGGCAGCCTGACCGGCCAGGACGCGATCGACCGGGCGATGGCGTTCTACGCCGCGATCGGCAAGAAGCCGATCCATATCCGCCGCGAAGTCCCCGGCCATGTCGCCAACCGGCTGCAGGCGGCGCTGTGGCGCGAGGCCTTCCACCTGCTGGAACAGGGTGTGGCCAGCGTCGCCGATATCGACACCGCGATCGCCCATGGCCCCGGCCTGCGCTGGGCGCTGCTCGGGCCGTTCCTCAACCTGCATCTCTCCGGCGGTGCCGCCGGCATCGGCCACACCATCGACCATCTCGGGCCGCCGATCGCCAGCTGGTGGCAGGATTTGGGCAATCCGACGACTTTCTCCCCCGAACTGCGCGCCCAGGCCATCGCCGGGGTCGCCGCCGAACTCGCCGCGTACGACTTCCCCGAGACCGTCCGCCAGCGCGACGAGGCCCTGATCTCGCTGCTGGCCCTCAAGGCCGCGTCGGAACAGCTACCCTAGCGCGCCCACCCCTTCTCGTCATTCCCGCGAAAGCGGGAATCCAGGCAGTCGTGACACCGCCGCGATGCCGGAGGACAGAACCCGGTCGCGAGGCCGCGGCA
>CAIUCF010000703.1 GCA_903897565.1 uncultured Rhodospirillales bacterium
CCGGCATAGGCGACACCCACGCCCTCCGAACCGAGCTTCGAGATGTCGAGTTCGTGATCCTCGCTGACCCCGACAGGCCGGCGGTTGTCACGTCGGGTCGGCCTACGCTTCGTCATCAGAGATATTGTCCAGCCATAATGAATTCACGATTGCCGTCGCTGCCGAGGATCGGCGAGTCGCAGATGCCGAGCACCCGCCATCCCGGCTGCGACCCCAGCCAGGCTTCGAGACGCCGGCAGACGGCCTCATGCAGGGCAGGATCGCGGACGATGCCGCCGCTGCCGACGATGCCCGGTCCGACCTCGAACTGCGGCTTGATCAACGCTACGAGCCTCGCCCCTGGAGCCGCCAAGGCAAGCGCGGCGGGGAGCACCGTCTCGAGGCCGATGAAGCTCGCATCGCAGACGATGAGTTCGACCGCCTCGGGCACGAGTGCACCTGAAAGACTTCGGGCATTGGTCTTCTCCAGCGAGATCAGCCTCGGTTCTGCCCGCAGGGATTCGGCGAGCTGTCCCGTCCCGACATCGACGGCGTAGACCCTCGTCACGCCGCGGGAGAGCAGTACCTGGGAGAAGCCACCCGTAGAGGCGCCGATATCCAGCGCGACCAATCCGGCGGGATCGATCGCGAACTGCTCGAGCCCATGCACGAGCTTGAGCGCCGCCCGGGAAACCCAGGGATTGGCGTCACCTGAGATCAAAATCTCGGCATCGTCGGCGACCACCCGCCCCGGCTTGCTCGCGACCTCGCCGGAGACGAGAACAGCGCCATCGGCGATCATCGCCTGCGCCCGCGCCCGGCTTGGCGCCAGGCCACGTCCGACCAGAAGCTGATCCAGTCGGGTCTTGCTCAACGCAACTCGATCAGGACTTGCGTTCGATGATGTAGCGGGCGCAGTCGCGTAACAGGGCGGCCTTGTCCGCGAACACCTCGAGATGATTCGTCGCCTGCTCGACCAGCGCCTCGGCCTGGGCCCGCGCCCCCTCGATGCCGAGGATCGAGACGAAGGTCGCCTTGCCGGCAACGGCGTCGCGCCCGACCGACTTGCCGGTCTCGGCAGCAGTACCCTCTGTGTCGAGCAGATCATCCGCGATCTGGAAGGCGAGACCGATATCATGGGCGTAGGCGACCAGGACCCGCCGCAGGTCGAGCGGCGCCTTGCCGAGGATTGCCCCGGCCTCGCTGGAAAACGCAATCAGCGCGCCGGTCTTCAGCCGCTGCAGCCGCGTGATCTCGCCGATATCGAGTGTCGGGTCGCTCTCAGCGAGGATGTCGATCATCTGGCAGCCGACCATGCCGACGGCGCCGGATGCCTTGGCGAGCGCGGTGACCAGTTCGCAGCGGACCGCGGGATCGCCATGAGTCTCGGCATCGGCGAGCACTTCGAAGGCCAGGGTCAGCAGTGCATCGCCGGCCAGGATCGCCGTCGCGTCGTCGAAGGCCTTGTGGCAGGTCGGCTTGCCGCGGCGCAGGTCGCTATTGTCCATCGCCGGCAGATCGTCATGGATCAGCGAATAGGTGTGGAGCAGCTCGATCGCGGTAGCCACGCGCAGCGCGCTGCGCTGGGACACCCCGAACAGCGCGCTCCCGGCGAGCACCAGGAATGGCCGCAACCGCTTGCCGCCGGCCAGGATCGCATAGCGCATCGCCTCGTGGACCCGCGCCTCCGGGCCATCCGGCACCGGAATCAGCTGATCCATCACGACTTCGACGGCGCGCGCCGACTCCGCCAGGGAGGTTTTGAAATCGCGCGGATCGCTCCAAATATCGCTAATCAACGGTGTCTCTCTCTTCATCGCTCAATCGGTGTCAGTCTTGCGGCTGCGTCTCGGCCCGCAGCGAGCCGTCGGCAGCCAACGAAATCCGGTCGACCTTGGCCCGCGCCTCGGCAAGTTTGCTCTCGCAGTGGCGCTTCAGTTGGGCGCCGCGCTCATAGGACGAGATCGCCTCGTCGAGACGGCCGCGGCCCGCCTCGAGCTGACGCACGATCGCCTCGAGTTCCTCGAGCGCCTGCTCGAAACTCATCGCGCTCAGTTCCTTCGCGGCTTCGTCTTTATCCGGCGACGCTTCGGCCATGCCAACCCATTCCCATCGATCTACAAATCTTCGTGGCGCCGGAGTGTATGCGGTCCGTCGACCGGATCGCAACTCCCGCGAATTTCGTGTTGAGGCCGAGGCTTATGCCGCCATCAGCGCCGAGACATGGACGGCGACGCTGCGGGCCAGGGCATCGAGATCATACCCGCCCTCCAGGCTCGAAACCAGCCGGCCATGGCAGTAGCGCTGGGCGAAGCCGACGAGCTGCGCCGTTACCCAGGCGTAATCACTTTCGTCCAACTGCAGATTGGCCAGCGGATCGTCGCGATGGGCGTCGAACCCTGCCGAGACGAACAGCAGGTCCGGGGCAAAATGGCCGAGCGCCGGAAAGATGATCTCGCTGAAGGCATGGCGGAATTCAGGGCCGCCGCTGCCGGGACGCAGAGGGGCATTGACGAGGTTGCCGAGCGCGGTCTCGCGCGCGTGTCCGGTGCCGGGATAGAGCGGCGACTGATGAGTCGAGGCGTAGAAGATGCTGGCATCGCTCTCGATCAAGCTCTGGCTGCCATTGCCGTGATGGACGTCGAAATCGATGATCGCGACCCGCCGCGCGCCATAGGCCTCGCGGGCATAGCGGGCGCCGATCGCGACATTGTTGAACAGGCAGAACCCCATCGCCTGGGCCGGCTCGGCATGGTGGCCCGGCGGGCGCACCGCGCAGAACGCGTTGGTGGCGCTGCCGCCGAAGACCGCGTCGACCGCGCCGATCACGGCGCCGGCGGCGCGAAGCGCGGCCTCGCCGGAGCCGGGGGAGACGATGGTATCGCCGTCGATCGAGGCGTAACCCGTCTTCGGCACGGCGGCAAGGACGCGGACGACGTGGTCGCGGGGATGGACACGCTCGATATCGGCGATCGCCGCCAGCGGCGCCTCGTGACGCTCCAGCGCCGCGAATTCCGGCGCGTCGAGCGCGGTCATGATCGCCTTGAGTCGCGCCGCGCACTCGGGATGGTGCGGCCCGGTATCATGGTCGAGACAGGCCGGATGGCTGAATAGCGCGGTCGTCATCGTCTACTCCCGATCGTCGAGCGGCGGTTGGGCGGCGAGAACGTGACCCGCGAGATACAGCGACCCGCAAATCAGCACCCTTCCGCCCGCCGGATCGCCATGGTCGCGGATCGCGGCAACCGCGTCCATCACCGAATCGGCTGGCTCCGCCGTAATCCCCGATTCCGCCAAAAGGGCCGCACTTGCTTCTGCGCTGTGGCTATTCGCTTCACCGGGAATGGCAACCGTACGAATCCCACCGATATAAGGGCGCAGAGGCGCGACCAAATCGGCCGGGTTGCGGTTCGAGAGCATGCCCAGAACAAGGTGGAGTGGCCGCTTCGACCAGCCTGCCACCGTTCCGGCGAGAACCTCGCCGGCGGCCGGGTTGTGGCCGCCGTCGAGCCAGACCTCCCAATCACAGCCGAGGATATCATTGATCGGCCCCGACCGCAGGCGCTGCAGACGGGCCGGCCAATAGACGCTTGCCATGCCGGCCGCGATCGCACCCGCGTCGACGATGAAATCGCCGAGCTGCTCCAGGGTCGCGACGGCGCAGCCGGCATTGTCGATCTGGTGCGCTCCCGGAAGCGCAGGCAGCGGCAGGTCGAGGGTCTGTTTGGAGCTGATGTAGCGCCAGCCCTGCCCGTGCGCCTCGGCGCGCCATTCGTGGCCTTGACGAAACAAGGGCGCGCCCAGCGCCGCGGCGCGGGCCGAGATCACCTGATCGGCCTCGATCGTCTGCCGTGATATCACCGCCGGCCGGCCCGGTTTCAGGATCCCGGCCTTCTCCCCGGCGATCGCCGCGAGTGTCTCGCCGAGAAAGCTCATATGATCCATCGAGACCGGCGTGATTACCGTCACGGCCGGCGCATCGATCAGGTTGGTCGCGTCGAGCCGACCGCCGAGCCCGGTTTCCAGCAACACGATATCGGCGGCTGTGCGGCTGAATGCCAGAAATGCCGCGGCCGTAGTGACCTCGAACAGGGTGATCGGTTCACCGGCATTGCGCCGCTCGACCTCGTCCAGCAGGTCGGACAGCGCGTTCTCGGAAATCAGCGTCCCGGCGAGCCGAATTCGTTCGGCGAAGCGGACCAGATGCGGCGAGGTGTAGACGTGAACCCGATAGCCCGCGGCCTCGAGGCAGGCACGCAGGAACGCCACCGTCGAACCCTTGCCGTTGGTCCCGGCGACATGGACGACCGGCGGCAGCTGATCCTGGGGATCGCCGAGCCGAGCCATCAGGGCGCGGACGCGATCGAGCGAGAGATCGATCGTCCGAGGATAGAGTGCGCCGAGGCGCTCGAGGATCGCGTCGACCCGGCTCATAGCCGGTCCCTGCTACTTGGCGACAGCGGCGGCGGGCTTCTTCAGCAGGCCGAGCACTCGGCCCAGGGTCTCGTGCAGCTCATGCCGGCGCACAACCATATCGACCATGCCGTGCTCATAAAGATACTCGGCACGCTGGAAGCCTTCAGGCAGCTTCTCGCGGATGGTTTCCTCAATCACCCGGGCCCCGGCAAAGCCGATGATGCAGCCCGGCTCGGCAATGGCGAGATCGCCCAGCATCGCGAAGGATGCGGTGACGCCCCCCGTCGTCGGGTCGGTCAGCAGCACGATGTAAGGCAGCCCGGCTTCCTTGACCTCGTCGACGGCGATCGTCGTCCGCGGCATCTGCATCAGCGAGAGAATGCCTTCCTGCATCCGCGCGCCGCCCGAGGACGGCACGATGATCAGGGCCGCCGATTGCAGCACGGCAAGGCGCGCGGCGGTCACGATCGCCTCGCCCACAGCCATGCCCATGGAGCCGCCCATGAAGCCGAATTCGAAGGCGGCGATCACGGCGCTGTTGCCGCCGATCTTGCCATGGGCGACCAGGATCGCGTCGCTGCCCGGTCCGAACTTGGCCTGGCTCTCCTTGAGACGGTCACTGTAACGCTTGCTGTCGCGGAACTTCAGGGGATCCGGGTTGACCTTCGGCAGCTCGATCCGGGTGAACTGGCCGCTGTCGAACAGCATCGCGAGGCGCTCTTTAGCCTCCACGCGCATGTGATGGCCGCAGCTCGGGCAGACGTTCAAGTTGCGCTCGAGATCACGCTGAAACAGCATCTGTCCGCAGGAAGGGCACTTGGTCCACAGGTTGTCTGGAACTTCGCGCTTCGAGACGACTGCACGGATGCGCGGCAGGACGACGTTGGTAAGCCAATTCATCGGATGTTATTTCCCTCGCGCCACGCGGCGCACGCCCGCTGCCAGAGCGGCGACCTGAGCATGCAGCGCAGCCACCAATCCGGGACCGGCCTTGCCCTCTGCGTTCAGATTCGCCGCCACGGTCTCGACCAGAGCGGAACCGACGACGACCGCGTCGGCAATCGCGGCGGTCGCCGCGGCCTGGTCGGGCGTGCGGATGCCGAAACCGATCGCGACCGGCAAATTGGTGTGACGGCGGATCCGCTCTACCACCGGCTGGACGTCGGCGATACTCGCCGAGCGGGTGCCCGTGATCCCGGCGATCGCGACGTGATACACGAAACCGCCAGCACCCTTCAGGACCTTGGGCAGACGAGCGTCGTCCGAGGTCGGCGCGGTCAGGCGGATCAATTCGAGCCCCGCTCTGGTCGCAGACGGCAGGAACTCGTCCGACTCCTCCGGCGGCAGATCGACGATGATCAGACCGTCGACGCCGGCCTCAGCCGCATCGGTCGTGAACGCCTCGATCCCGTAGTGGAAGATCGGATTGTAATAGCCCATCAGGATGATGGGGGTGTTCTCGTCCGCCCTGCGGAAGCGACCGACGGCAGCGAGGATATGGCGCAGCTTGGTGCCGGATTTCAGCGCCCGCAAACCCGCGGCCTGGATCGCCGGGCCGTCTGCCATCGGGTCCGAAAACGGCACCCCGACCTCGATCAGATCGGCGCCCGCCTCTGGCAGGCCGGCCAGCGCGGTCTCGAACGTCGCCATATCGGGATCGCCCGCGGTCAGGAAGGTGATCAGGCCGGCACGGCCCTGCTCGCGCAGATCGGCGAAGCGACGCGAAATCCGGCTCACAGCGTCACCCCGAGATGGGCCGCGACGGCAAAGATATCCTTGTCACCGCGGCCACACATATTCATGACCAGCAGATGATCCTTGGGCAGGGTCGGCGCGAGGCGGCTGACATGGGCCAGGGCGTGCGAGGGCTCCAACGCGGGAATGATGCCTTCGAGCTTGGCGCAGAGCTGGAACGCCTCCAGTGCCTCGTCATCCGTCGCCGAAACGTACTCGACGCGCTTGATGTCATGGAGCCAGGCATGTTCCGGGCCGATGCCGGGATAGTCCAGGCCGGCGGAGATCGAGTGGGCGTCGATGATCTGGCCGTCATCATCCTGCAGCAGATAGGTGCGGTTGCCGTGGAGAACGCCCGGTTCGCCGCCGGCGAGCGAGGCGGCATGCATGCCGGTGTCGACGCCGTGACCGGCCGCCTCGACGCCGACCATGCGCACGCTGGCATCGTCGAGGAATGGATGAAACAGCCCCATGGCGTTCGAGCCGCCGCCGATCGCCGCGACCAGGGTGTCGGGAAGGCGACCATTCTCGGCCTTGGCCAGCTGCGCCCGGGTCTCGACGCCGATCACCGACTGGAAATCGCGGACCATTGCCGGATAGGGATGCGGGCCCGCCACGGTGCCGATGATGTAGAAGGTGTCGTCGACATGGGATACCCAGTCACGCAGCGCCTCGTTCATCGCGTCCTTGAGGGTCGCAGTGCCTGAAGTCACGCCGCGCACCTCAGCGCCGAGCAGTTTCATGCGAAACACGTTGGGCGCCTGACGAGCCATGTCGGTCTCGCCCATATAGACCACGCAAGGCAGGTTGAAGAGCGCGGCAACCGTCGCCGTCGCCACACCATGCTGCCCTGCCCCGGTCTCGGCGATGATCCGGGTCTTGCCCATGCGCTTGGCCAGGATGATCTGACCGATGCAGTTGTTGATCTTGTGCGCGCCGGTATGGTTGAGCTCGTCGCGCTTGAGATAGATCTTGGCGCCGCCGAAATGCCGGGTCAGGCGCTCCGCGAAGTAGAGCGGGCTTGGCCGGCCGACATAGTGCTCCAGATAGTAGTCGAGCTCGGCCTGGAAACTCGGGTCCGCCTTGGCAGCCTCGTATGCCTTCTCGACCTCGAGAATCAGCGGCATCAGGGTCTCGGCGACAAAGCGGCCGCCATAAGCACCGAAATGGCCGTTCTCGTCGGGACCGCTACGCAGCGAGTTGGGAATAAACTGAGGCATTCGGCTCCGAGGCGTCTCGTGGGAAGTGCCGGACCCTATAGCCGGACGCGCCCGGCATCAAGAGTCCTGACGCGAGCGGGAGGTTCCAGGATGACGCATGGCGGATGATTTCCTGTCCGGTTCCGCCGGCGCCGCGAAGTCAGGCGTTCAACTCGCGGGCGGCGTCCAGGAAATCGCGGATCATGTACTTGCTCTTGATACCGGGCCCGGTCTCGACTCCCGAGGAAACGTCGACGAATTTCGCGCCCGTGACCTTCACCGCCTGGCGAAGATTATCCGCGGTCAGCCCGCCCGCGAGCATCCAGGGAATCGGCCATTGCCGGCCTGCCAGGATCGTCCAGTCGAAGCTGACGCCGTTGCCACCCGGCAGCGCTGCCTGATGCGGATCCGGCGAGACCACCTTGGCATCGAACAGCAGCCAGTCGACCGCGCCGATATAGCGCTGCGCCTGCTCGACATCTGCGCCGTTGGAGACCCGAATCGCCTTCATCACCGGGCGCTGGAAATGCTGGCGGATGGCGTAGCAGCGCTCCGGCGTCTCGTCGCCATGCAGCTGCAACATCCGCACCGGCGCCTGCTCCAGGGTATGGCCGATGGTGGCATCATCGGCATCGACGAACAAACCGACGCTCCAGACCTGCGGCGGCACATGATAGGCGAGCTGATGGGCCTGAGCCGGGGTCACCACGCGCGGGCTGCGGCCGTAGAATACGAAACCGACGAACAGCGCGCCGTGCGAGATGGCGGCATCGACGGTCTCGCTCGACGACAATCCGCAGACCTTGACGCCGATACTCACGAGACGGGCTCGGCGAGCCCGAGTTCATGGGCGATGGCCACCGCCGCGGCGCGCGGATCGGGCGCGGCGCTGATCGGCCGCCCGATCACGAGGAGGCTTGCCCCGGCAGCGATCGCTGCTGCCGGCCCCATCACCCGTTTCTGGTCGCCGAGCGCGCTGCCGACCGGTCGGATACCGGGTACGACGAGAATGAAATCCGGGCCGCATTGAGACCGGAGCGATGCCACTTCCCAGGGCGAGCACACGACGCCGTCGGCGCCGGATTCCTGGGCCAGCGCGGCAAGCCGTTTGACCTGGTCGCCAAGCGGCGTGCTCTGGCCCACGGTTCGCAGGTCGACCTCGTCGAGACTCGTCAGGACCGTCACGGCAAGAATACGGGTCGCCGGATCGGCGGCAGCGCGGGCAGCGCGGATCATCGCTCCGCCACCGCTGGCGTGTATCGTCAGCAGGGATGGCCGTGCGGCCTCGATCGCCCGCACCGCCCCGGCCACAGTGTTGGGAATATCGTGGAGCTTGAGGTCGAGGAACAGCGGCAGATCGCCGATCAGAGCGGCGACGCCGGCGAGGCCGTGGCGGTTGAAGAATTCGAGCCCGAGCTTCAGACCGCCGATCGCCGGGGCGACGGCCTCAACGAGTGCCCGCGCCTCGGCGAGCACCACGGTGTCGACGGCGAGGAAGACCGGATTTGCCCGGGGCGCTGTCATGCGTCGATCCTCGCCGACACATTCGGCAGAGCCACCGCAGCCTGACCGGCGATCTGCGCCTTCAGGCGCTGCACATCGGCCTCGGCGACCGCCAACCGAGTCGCGAGACGCCGCCGCGCCAAGCGTGCCGGCATGGAGAGCAGCCAACCGACGGCCAGACCAAGCAGCAGCCCGACCAGGGTCGTACCCAAAACGAGGATGAAGACGGGAATTTCGAGTGTGCCCGGGAACGGCCAGAGGCTGAGGGACACCGAGGCACGATTCGACACCGCGAAAATCGCGCAGGTGATCGCCACCAACAATGTGAGTGCCCCGTAGAGGTAGCGCATGGATAGCCCTCGCTGACGCGCCCGATCTCGCCGGACGCAAGGCCGGGCAGTCTAGCCTTTAATCGCCGTCAACGCCATTGAGGCGATCGCGCAGCTGCTTTCCCGTCTTGAAGAAGGGGATGTGCTTGTCTTCGACGGGCACGCTGTCGCCCGTCCGCGGATTGCGGCCGATCCGCGCTTCCCGGCGTTTGACCGAAAACGCGCCGAAGCCGCGCAACTCTACGCGGTCGCCTCGTGACAGCGCCGCCGCGATCTCCCCGAATACGGTGGCGACGATACGTTCGATATCGCGCTGGTAGAGATGCGGGTTGCTTTCCGCCAGGCGCATGATCAGTTCAGATTTCGTCATGGCCCAACCCTGAGATCCCTGGTTTGAGATGGTTGCTGCTTCAGAGACTGCATGAACGCTGCAGCGCGGTCAAGACGCCGTTCATAATAAAATCATGTCACGGCAACGGTTTCCGGTGCGCAATCGTGATCACGCACGGCGATCTCATAGAGTCTTGGATGCATCGCAAAATAGAAACGGGCGGCCGAAGCCACCCGTTTCCGCAATACGAAGAGTTGCCCCGACCGGTGAAGGCCGGGGCGACGACTTCTTAGTTGCCGTCCTTTTCCTTGTCGGCCCGGGCGCGGCTGAAAGCGGCTCCCAGGATGTCGCCAAGGCTGGCGCCTGAATCGGACGAGCCGTATTCGGCCATCGCCTTCTTCTCTTCTTCCATCTCGCGGGCCTTGACCGAGAGCGCGATCTTGCGGGTCGCGCGGTCGAGGGCCGTGACCTTGGCGTCGATCTTTTCGCCGACGGCGAAACGATCGGGGCGCTGTTCGCTGCGCTCACGCGACAGCTCGGCCTTGCGGATGAAGCCCGGCATACCGTCCGGGGTCGTCACTTCCAGGCCGTTCTCGGTAACCTGAGTAACGGTGCAGGTGACGACGTCGCCCTTCTTGAGCTTCGACAGGGTCTCTTCGTAGGGATCGTCGTTGAGCTGCTTGATGCCCAGCGAAATCCGCTCCTTCTCGACATCGACGTCGAGAACCTTGACCTCGACGATGTCGCCCTTCTTGTACTCGGCAACCGCGTCTTCGCCCGACTTGGCCCAGTCGAGGTCGGAGAGGTGAACCATGCCGTCGATATCGCCGGTGAGGCCAACGAACAGACCGAATTCGGTGATGTTCTTGACTTCGCCTTCGATCTCGGCGCCGACCGGGTACTGCTCCAGGAAGCTGTCCCAGGGGTTCGCCATCGCTTGCTTGAGGCCGAGCGAAATGCGGCGCTTGGTCGGATCGACGTCGAGCACGACCACTTCGACTTCCTGCGAGGTCGAGACGATCTTGCCCGGATGGACGTTCTTCTTGGTCCAGGACATTTCGGTCACATGGACGAGACCCTCGACACCGGGCTCCAGCTCGACGAACGCACCGTAGTCGGTGATGTTCGTGACGCGACCCTTGAAGCGGGCGGCCGCCGGATACTTGAGGTCGACGCCTTCCCACGGATCGGCTTCGAGCTGCTTCATGCCGAGCGAGATGCGCTGGGTTTCCGAATTGAAGCGGATGACCTGCACCTTGACGCTCTGCCCGATATGCAGGGCTTCCGACGGGTGGTTGATGCGGCGCCACGCGATGTCGGTGACGTGCAGCAGACCATCGACCCCGCCGAGATCGACGAACGCACCGTAATCGGTGATGTTCTTGACCACGCCGTTGAGGATTTGGCCTTCCTTGAGGTTGGCGACCAGTTCCGAACGGGCCTCGGCGCGGCTCTCTTCGAGCACGGCACGCCGCGATACGACGATGTTGCCGCGCGAGCGGTCCATCTTCAGGATCTGGAAAGGCTGCGGCGTGCCGATGAGCGGGGTGATGTCGCGCACGGGGCGGATATCGACCTGGCTGCCGGGCAGGAAGGCGACGGCGCCGTTGAGGTCGACCGTGAAGCCGCCCTTGACGCGGCCGAAGATCACGCCGGTGACGCGCTCATTGGCGGTGAAGCTCTTCTCGAGCAGGGTCCAGGCTTCCTCGCGGCGGGCCTTTTCACGGCTGAGCTGGGCTTCGCCGTGCTTGTCTTCCATCCGTTCCAGGAAGACTTCGACGATATCGCCGGCCTTGATTTCGGGAGCCTTGCCGGGTGCGGCAAATTCTTTGAGCGGAACGCGACCTTCTGATTTGAGGCCGACATCGATCAGCACCATGTCGTTTTCAACGGCGATGACCATGCCCTTGACGACGGTGCCTTCGAGGCTGTTCGAGGCGCCCAGCGTTTCATCGAGCAGGGCGGCGAAGCTTTCTTTCTCGAAACCCTCGGTATTTACGGATGCAGAAGCCATTGGCTCTCCCAGATTCCAGAAAAAACTTGTGCCCATACCGCCAGGAATCATGACGACATGGTCGACCGCCGACAGGATCGGGCGCGGCGGTGAAGACCCGTATTTCGCGAAAGCGCGAGATTGTTCCCGAACGCGTCGGGGACAAATGCCACAAAGGTGCCAGAAAACACAAAGGCAACCTCGGCCAGGAAACCCCGGCAGGCAACGCCGTTTATAGCCTGCGCACGGCTTCGGCGCAACCGCTTCCGGTCAGGCGGTCGCCTCGAACAGCTTCTGGTCGACGATACCCTGGGCCGCGGCAAACACGGCATCGGCGTCGAGCGCGCTGGTGTCGAGCAGGATCGCGTTTTCCGCCGGCTTCAGCGGCGCTTCGGCGCGCTCGCTGTCGCGGGCATCGCGGGCGATGAGGTCGGCCCGGATCGCTGCCTCGTCAGCCGGCAATCCCCGCGCCTGCAACTCGAGGACACGCCGGTGCGCTCTCACCTCCGCGCTTGCGGTCACGAAGAACTTCACGAGGGCGTCGGGGCAGACGACGGTGCCGATGTCGCGTCCGTCCAGCACCGCACCATCCAGTCCGCCCGGCGGGCTTGCCGCAAAGCGGCGCTGCAGGTCGAGCAATGCCGCCCTGACCCCAGCATGCGCGGCGACGATCGAGGCCGCCTGCCCGACCGCCTCGTCGCGCAGGCGCGGATCATCGAAGGTCGCGGGATCGACGCGCGCGGCTGCGGCCGTGGCGGCGGTCGAGTCACGGGGATCCAGCCCAGCTGCCAGCATGTCGCGGCCAGTCGCGCGATACAGCGCACCGGTGTCGAGATGGGCGAAGCCGTAATGCTGGGCGAGCCGCCGCGACAGCGTGCCTTTGCCCGAGGCGGCGGGGCCGTCGATCGCGATGACGAAGGACGGGCGAGAGCTACTCATGATCAGTCGGGTCCTATGGATCAATCACTGTCGGCACGCCGCCGAGTCGGGTCAACAGCCCGAGCAGACTCGGATAATGCTCGAGGAGCTCGGCACCGTGGTCGAGCACCACGGGCGCGGCGGTGGTAAGACCGAGTATCAGAAACGCCGCCGCCACGCGATGGTCCAGCGCAGCCTCGATCCGGCAACCGCCGGCGACGACCTGACCGCCATTCCCGGTAATGACCAGGGTTGTCCCCTCCACCCGCGCATCGACGCCGCAACCGCGCAGCCCCGACGCCAACGGTGCGAGCCACTCCGGTCGCCGCTCCCAGCCTTCGAGCACCGTCCGCCCCGCTGCCCGGGCGGCGAGGAC
>CAIUCF010000704.1 GCA_903897565.1 uncultured Rhodospirillales bacterium
CCACATCAATAGGCTGTCGAATTGCGGCACATTTCCACGTGCTAGGCGCTCACTATTCTTGCCGATGTTCTGGTACGCATCAGCAACCCCTCGTACGTGTCGCTGTTTCAAGAATGAACCGAGCCGACCAGCGCAGCCCCTCCCGCCAATTTGGCGGACTGTAGTGTCGATCCTATCTGCGGACTCAAGTACGAAGGCATACTGAATGAGAATGGCGTCGCGATAGGATGCAGCGTTCAGCTCGATAACGTAGTTGAGTAAGTGCACAATCTCTCGATCCAGGAGGCTCGAGCTCTCGGATTTAGATGATTCAGCAGATATCAAATCCTCTAGAAACCTGTCGATTGTCTTCTCGATGCGCAACGCAGCGCGCTCGGCAATCTCGGTTGTCTTGTCACGCGTCATTCATCATTCCCGCCCGCTGCAGAGATTAGGGAGCGCGCCCGATTTATCGCCTGGAGTCAAGAGTCGCGACCGTGGCGCGTGCAACCTGGTTCTAAGGTGTCCCAGGGAATAATCTTGCCTGCCGCACTGCCTTGCTGGGAAAATCGGCTGGTCTCGGCGCAATTAAAGTCCAAATGAGCGTGTTCACCTGCCTGAGGCAGGAGCGCCATGTGTAACTGATGTTCCGCCGTCCTCTCCTACCAGCTATGCAGCGCCCGTAGATTATACGTCTTCTTGGTCTGGTGCTCCGCCATTCGCCGCAGCAGGCCGTCGAGGACGTCGATCGCCTGGCCGACGTTTTCGCCCTTGTTGAGCATCACGCATTCGGCGCGGCCGGACATGGCGGCGTCGGTCATCTCGCCGCGGGTCGGCAGGCCGGATTTGACCATTTCTTCCAGAACCTGGGTGGCCCAGACCACCGGCACCGACGCCGCTTCGCACAGCCACAGGATCTCTTCCTGGATTTCGGCGAGTCTCGTGAAGCCGATTTCGACGGCGAGATCGCCGCGCGCGATCATGACGCCGAAGGGCTGGCGGCCGACCGCCTGGACGATGATCTCGGGCAGGTTGCGCACGGCGCGCACCGTCTCGATCTTGGCGATGATGCCGAGCGGCGCCGCGCCTTTGCGCTGCCGCTCGCCGAGCGCGGCCTGCAGGCAGGCGGCATCCGCCGCGCTCTGGACGAAGGAATGGCCCACCATGTCGGCATGCAGCGCGATGGTTTCGAGATCGGCCAGATCCTTGGCGTTGAGCGCCGGCAGCGCAAGTTCGACGCCGGGGAAATTGAGGCCCTTCTCCGGGTGCAGCTTGAAGCCCTTGAGCGGGGCGCGCGCGACGCGGACGATCACCGACCCGCCGGGGCACAGGGTCTCGACGATGGTGCCGAGCTTGCCGTCGTCGAGCGCGACCGGCTTGCCGGGCGCCAGCGCGTCCAGCACCTCGGGCGGTTCGCACACGGCGCGAAAGCCGATATCGGAGGGGATGTCGAGCTCGGCCTCGCTGCGCACGAGCAGCAGGCGGTCGCCCGGCTGCAGCCGCTTCTCGTCGTCGGGGTGGCGGATGGCGCCGGTGCGCAGCTTCGGCCCAGCGATGTCCATCAGCACCTTGATGTCGCGGCCCTGGGCGCGGCCGGCGGCACGGGCGTGTCTGGCCATGGCGATCCAGGCCTCGGGACCGTCATGGGCGCAGTTGATGCGGACCGCGTCGGCGCCGTGGCGGGCGAGGTCCATCAGG
>CAIUCF010000705.1 GCA_903897565.1 uncultured Rhodospirillales bacterium
GACTCGCTCTGGATTGCTTCGTCGCTTTGCTCCTCGCAATGACGAGTTTTGATAATCCTCCCCCCTCAAGGGGGAGGGAGCCTTATCGGAGAGGTCGGTGCCAGCTCGCGCCCCCGCCGGGCCCATCGTCAATACCAAGCTACAGCCGCCGACACAGCGGCGCGGGTTGCTGCGCCGCGACGATCTCGCCGCTGAGATATCCCGGCACCTCGACAAGCGCCTGATCCTGGCGGCGGCGCCGGCCGGCTACGGCAAGACCAGCGTGCTTGCGCAGCTCTACCGCCAGCTCGCCGGCGAGGGTCGTCATACGGCGTGGGTCAGCCTCGATCCCTATGACAACGATATCGTCCGCCTCGTCGCCCATCTCGTCGAGGCGATCGAGCGCACCGACCTGGCCCTGCGGCGCGGCGTCAACGGCCTGCTCAATGCCGAGATCGGCAGCCATCACGGCCTCGGCTCGGGGCCGCTGCCGCAGACTCTGACCGCCGAGCTGCTCAACGAATTCGCCCTGCTCAACGTCGATCTCTTCGTCTTCCTCGACGATTTTCACGTCATCCAGGAAGCCGCCGTTCGCAGTTTGGTGACGGCCTTGCTGCAGGCGCCGCTGCCCCGCCTGCATCTCGTCATCGCCACGCGCGAGCAGCCGGCCCTGCCGCTGGCGCGATTGCGCGCGATCGACCAGCTCCACGAACTCGACTCCGCCCGGCTGGCGTTTTCCGCCGACGAGATCGACGATTTCCTCCGTCTCAGCGACGCGCCCCCGCTCTCGCCCGAGCAAACCGCCAGCTTACGCGCCAAGACCGAGGGCTGGCCGGCGAGCCTGCAGATGGCCTCGATCGCATTACGCGATTCCGGCGATGTCGACGAGTTCCTGGCGCGGTTTTCCGGCGCCGATCGTGGCATCGGCGATTTCCTCGTCGAGGAGGTGCTCGACCGCCAGCCGCCGGACATCCAGCGCTTCCTGCTGGCGACCTCGATCCTGCGCCGCTTCAACTGCGCGCTCGCAGATGCCGTTCTGGGACAGGCCGGCAGCTACGCGCTGATCGACCGGCTGGAAGCCGCCAATCTCTTCATCTTCTCGCTCGACCGCGACCGCAGCTGGTACCGCTACCACCACCTGTTCGGCGAGCTGCTGCGTCGCCGCCTCAAGGACCGCGACCCCGAATTCGCCGCCGCCTGCCATCGCCGCGCCTGCGAGTGGCTCGCCGCCAACGACTACGTCACCGAGGCGATCGATCATGCCTTCGCCATCGACGACCTCGCGCTGGCCGGAACCCTGGTCGACGCCGCCAGCCCCGCGCTGTTCGCCAACGCCCAGACAGTGACCCTTCAAGCCTATGCGGCCAGGCTGCCGCCCGAGCTCCTCAAACGCCTGCCGCGGCTCCAGCTTGAGCTGGTTTGGGAGAACATCATCCGCTGGCGCTTCGACGCAGTGCGAACCACGCTCGCCGAGATCACGACCCTGATCGACGACAATCCCGCCGGCCTGGCGCCGGCCGAGCTCGACACCCTGGCCATGAAGCGCGCCCATCGCGCATTCATGCTCGGCTTCTTCACCGACCATGTCGAGGCCGCGGAACCGGCCGCCCATGACTGGAACCGGTCGTTTGGCGCCCGCGACGTTTTCATGAGCGCCTCGATCGCCGTCGCCGTGATGGTGTGCCGGCGTGAGACCTATCATTGTGACCTGACCCACGCCCAGGTCGATGCCCTGCGCGCCCAGTTTCTCCACGCCCGCGCCCGCTACGGCACCGTGTTCCTCGATACCGTGGCCGGCAGCATCCTGTTCATGCGCGGCGAGCTCGATCTCGCCGAACAGGCCTACGCCCAGGCCCGCGACACCGCCGATCGCATGCAGGGCGAGAACTCGCTGCTCGCGGTAATGCCCGGCGCGCAGCTGGCGCAGCTGCTCTATGAACTCGACCGCCGCGACGAGGCGCAGGCCCTGCTCGGCGAGATGCGTAACCATCCGGTCGAGTTCGGCCTCCCCGATTCCGTGATCGCCCGCCAGGTGACGACATCACGCCTGGCCCGCGCCCGCGGGGACACCGTGGCCGCCCATCGCGCGCTCGACGTCGCGACCCATCTCGGCGACCGCTTCGCGCTGCCTCGCCTGCACGCCCATATCCTCGCCGAGCGCGTGCCGCTGCTGATCCAGGAGGGTGCGATCCGCGAGGCCGAACGCTGCCTGCTCGACCCCCGCGTCATCCTCGATCCCGATGCGCTCATGCCCGCCGGCCGCATCGATTCGATCAAGGAGTGCCTGGCGCTCAGCCTCGCCCGCGTCGATCTCGAAACCGGGCGGACGACGCGCGCGATCCGCCTGCTGCGGCGCTGGTACGCCTGGACCGCCGACCGCCACTGCGCACGGCCGAGCCTGAAGATCGCCCTGCTGCTCGCCCGCCTGCACCTGCGCGGCGGCGATCGCCTCGCGGCGCGGCGCTGTCTGCTCGACGCGCTGCGCTGGGGCAGCCGCGGCGGCTTCATCCGCAGCATCGTCGACGAGGGCGAGGAAATCGCGCAGCTGCTCGACGAGCTCGCCGCCAGCGCCGCCGTCGCCGAGCCGGGCTTGCGCGATTATGTCCAGCAGCTCCGCCGTGCCGCGGGCCGCCTCGTCGAGGCCCCACGCGCGCCGCTGCTCGGCGACGCGGTCACGATCGATGCCGGCCTGTCCGAGCGCGAACTCGACATCATCCGCCTCACCGCCACCAACATGGTCTCCTATGAAATCGCGGACGCCCTCGGCCTGACCGAGGCGACCGTCAAATGGTACTGGCAACGCATCTTCGAAAAACTCGGCGTCCGCAAACGCGCGCTGGCGGTCAGAGCGGCGCGGGAGCACGGGCTGATCGGGTGAGCGGAGCCGGCAACCATCCCTCTATCATCACCCCTACGTAGGCGCGGCAAGGCGCACGCTGATAACCATCGTCATCGACGCGCCGTGGCGGCGTGATAGTATCGCTCGCCCGCGACGCAAAGGCTCCCACGAATGCGCCTCGATCTCCAGATGAACGAATTTCTTCTCGCCAGTCGGTCGCTCTTCAACACGCATTTCTGCTTGCGTCAACCTTGGGATGATCCGCACCGCGCCTGGGATTTGCGGGACCTTTTCGAGCCGGTTGAGGAAGCGCTCTTTCGCGCCCTCGTCCTTCAGCCCTTCGCCTTGACGGGCCCGACCTTCGGCACCGGCCCGCAGCCGGTCAGGGTCATCGGCAACACCGGCGGCGAATTGCCGATCATGATCAATCGGGAGATCGACTCAGGTTATTGGGACTATCCCGTGACCCGATGCCACGGGGACGCAGATCTACGATTCGTCAAATTCTTCGATTGGTCTTCGATAGACAGGAAAGACAACCGTTACGCCATGGTGAAGATAGAAAGCTGGCCTGATCGTCCAGAACTCGTCAGCAAGCGCGCGCTGATCGAGAGTCATTACTGTTCCTACGCCGAGCTACCTCGCGAGATATCTCCCGGCCCCCTAGTTTAGGCCGCAATCTGTCGGGCCGAGGCTGCTCAGTTCCCGCTCCATGACGGCTCGTAACGGGGGCAAGTCGCTGCGCACGGTGTCCCAGACAAGATGCGGGGCAACATCTTCGTAATTGTGGCGATAGATGTTCCCCGCACCGGCAATGTCCTTCCAGACAATCGCAGGATGGCGCGCTTTGAGTTCTTCCGGCAACCGGGGCGACGCTTCGGAGATGATCTCGAGGCATCGGGTGACCGCGTAGGCCGTCCGCGAATCCGCCAGGAAGCGCTCTTGATCGAATCCTTGGGTGAAGTCGATCGCGAGATCGATATGATGCGCAATATCGCGAAGGGCGGCCTTCGCCGCGTTAGAAAGCATAAACCGCATCGGCGGTGGCCGCAGGCCGAACATAGGGCTTCAGGCTCTCGCGGTTGACGACATCGACCGGCCCATCGAACAGCCCTGTGATATAGTCTTTCAGTCCCGAATAGCCGAACACAGTGACCCTTGCCCCCGGGTCGAACTCGACCATGATGTCGATATCACTGTCGGGACGATAATCGCCACGCGCACGCGACCCGAACAGCGCGACATGACCGACGCTGCGCGCGCGCAGCGCCGGTTCGTCTTCGCGCAATATCGCGAGGATCTCCTGCCGGTTCATCCGAGCATCTTAGCACACACGGGTCGTCATCCCAGCGAAAGCTGGGATGACGGGGATGAGTAGCCGGCGCTGCGGCCCCTAATCCTTGGGCAGCAGTTTCGGATCGGTTTCGTGTTCCTCGATCACCATGATGCGCAGGGCCGCGCGGTCGAAGAGCTTCTCCTCGTCCGGCCCGAGGATCGCCACGACCTCGGGCGAGCTCAACGCCGCCATGCAGCGGTCGAAGCCGCTGCGCTCATCGAACCAGAATTCGGTGACGACGTCATAGGCCGCCTCACCCGCCGCGGCGTAGACCGCGTTGCTGTAGGGATGCAGGAAATGGCGGGTGTATTTCTTGACGCCTGCCAGCAGCGGCGCCGCCAGCGGCGCGTGGACGCCCTCGTAGTATTTGATGAACTCGTCCATCGAGAGGGCCGGGTTGCGCTTCAGTAGAATAGCGATCTTGAACATCTCGCCTCCGTTTCTTCTTGTTTGGACCTCGATGGTACGGGATCGCGAGATCGAGTCGAGCAGAAACCACCGCCGATACGGGCATGGAAACGCTCGCCCTCTTGACATAGAAATATCTCAGATATATCTAAGTGACATCATGATATGGTTTCATCAAGCCGGAAACCCGGCATGAAGAGGAAAACAGATGACATACAGACACAATCACGATGACGGACACGACCATCGGCACGGCCACGATCACGACCATGGCAGGGGCGGTCACCGCCATATGCGCGACGACGGCGGCCGTCATCGCGGTCGCGGCCATGGTGGCCCGGGCGGGCGGCGGCGGATGTTCGATGCCGGCGAGTTGCGCCTCGTCCTGCTCCACCTGATGGCGGCCCAACCCCGCCACGGCTACGACCTGATCCGCGAGATCGAGACCCGCACCGGCGGCGCCTATGCGCCGAGCCCGGGGATCGTCTATCCGACCCTGACCTTGCTGGAAGACCTGGAGCTGATCCACGCGACCA
>CAIUCF010000706.1 GCA_903897565.1 uncultured Rhodospirillales bacterium
CTGTTCGCGGCGGTCGGGCAGTTTCTCTTGGTCGCCATCGGCGGGACGCTTGCCGCCGTCTTCGTCATGAAGATCCCGGCATTTACGCAGGTCGAACAATGGACCGGCGACATCCGCATGATCTATGGCCCAAAGGCGCCGAGCCAAGACAAGGACATCGCGATCGTTACCATCACCGATGCGGTGCTGGCTCAGTTCCCGTATCAGTCTCCCGTCGATCGGGCGTATCTATCACGCCTCCTGACGACGCTCGCGGCCAAGCACGTCCGTGCGATCGAACTCGACGTCTTGTTCGATAGGCCTACCGAGCCGGCGAAAGACAAGCTGCTATGGCAATCCATCCGGCATTTGCCGGTCCCGTTGGTCGTCAGTTACGCCGAAGACGCTCGGTTCGTCGATCCCAAGGACCTCCCCTACCTCCAGAACTTCGTCCCGCCCGATGAGCGAGGAATGTGCAACCTCGAGACATCGCGTGATGGCGCCGTTAGGACGATTTACCCGGGCGAGGTCGGTCCTGACGGGGTCTATATCCGTGGCGTCGCGCGTCAAATCCTTTACCGGCTAGGCATCGAGACGCCGCGGGAAAGCCCAGAACTTTATTACCTTCCTGGCACCACGATCGTTGGCCAGACTCCATTCCCGACTTTTCCCGCCAATCTGGTCCCGCTCCTGCCGGCGTCGTTCTTTGCGAACAAGATAGTCCTTATCGGAGCTGATGAATCGCTGACAGACAGGCATCGCACGCCTTTGGCGACGATGAAGGGAGACGTCGACGGCTCGCTTCCAGGGATTGTCATTCTCGCCCACGGGCTCTCTCAACTTCTCCATCATCATGGCGTTAAGCATATACCCGGGTGGAGCGAACTCTGTCTGACAGCGATGCTGGCGATGATGGGGGCATTCCTCGGCCGACTGCCCATGCCGATCTGGGGCCGGCTCCTGGCGACGATGGGAGTCGTTGCCTTCTGGACCGTTGGCGTCTTCGAAGTCTATCTGCACAGCGAGTGGGTGCTTCCGGTCGTCCCACCCTCGCTCGCCTTCGTGCTCGCCGTCTGGATCACGGATACCGTGCTGGGCCGCGAAAGCCGGCAGCAGAAGGCGTTCATCCAGAACGCGATGGGCCGCTACGTCTCGCCCAAGGTCGTCGCAGAACTGCTGGAAAATCCGGAGATGCTGTCGTTGACGGGTATCAGCAAGGAGATGACCTATCTCTTTACCGACGTCGCCAGTTTCACCTCGCTCGCCGAGAAGCAGGGCCCGGAAAAGCTCATCGCCCTGCTCAACGAGTATCTGACCGGCGTCAGCCGGATCATCCAGGACCAGTTCGACGGCACGGTGTGCCGCTTCATCGGCGACGCCGTGTTCGCGCTGTGGAACGCGCCCGCCGACCAGCCGGACCATCATCATCGCGCCGTCGCCTGTGCACTGGCGATCGACGCCTACGCCGAAGCCTTCCGCGCCGAGCAACACGCCCGCGGCGTCGAGTTCGGTTCGACCCGGATCGGCATCAACGCCGGCGTGGCGATGGTCGGCAACCTCGGCTCGCCCGAGCGCATGGAGTATTCGGCGCTCGGTGACAATGTGAACCTCGCGTCGCGGCTCGAGAGCATCAACAAGTATTTCGGCACGCGCATCTGCGTCAGCGAGACCGTCGCCTCGGCCCTACCCCCCGAGCGATTGCGGCCGATTGCCGATGTCGTCGTCAAGGGCAAGACCAAGCCGATGGCGATCTTCGAGCCGATCGATCCGGAAGACGTCGGCTCCGAGCATGTGCGCAATTACCGCGCCGCCTACGCCTTGCTGGCAGCCGAAGACCCGGCGGCGCTCGCCGCCTTCAAGGCGCTTGCCGAAGCCGATCCGAAGGATGGCTGCGCGCGCTTCCACTACAAGCGGCTGCAACGGCTGGTCACCGTCGATCCTGCGGCCGGCACCGCCGTCTTCGATCGCTCGAAATTGAAGACCGACGAACACGGCACCATCATCGAGAGCGGCACCATCGTCGTCATGGACGAGAAGTAGGCCGCGCCGCGGCATCTCAGACCTTGTGGTATGCCTTGTACCACTCGACGAACTTGGGAATGCCGACCGAGATCGGTGTCGTCGGCGCATAGCCGGCATCGCGGGCGAGCGCCGAGATATCGGCATAGGTTTCCGGCACGTCGCCCGGCTGCATCGGCAGGAACTCGAATCTCGCCTCGCGGCCGAGCGCCTTGACCACCTCGCCGACAAAGTCGAGCAGGGCTTCGGAGCGGTTGTTGCCGATATTGTAGAGCCGCGCCGGCGCGCTGCCCTCGATCACGGCGGGCGGCCGGTCGAGCACGGCGACGATGCCGGCGACGATGTCGTCGATATAGGTGAAGTCGCGACGCAGATTGCCGTTGTTGAAGACCTTGATCGCCTCACCGGCCATGATCGCCTTGGCGAACAGATAGGCCGCCATGTCCGGCCGCCCCCAGGGGCCGTAGACCGTAAAAAACCGCAAACCCGTCGTCGGCAGGCGATAGAGATGGGCGTAGCAATGGCTGATCAGCTCGCCGGCGCGCTTGGTCGCGGCGTAGAGCGAGATCGGATTGTCGACGCGATCATCCTCGGAAAACGGCAATTTGCTGTTGGCGCCATAGACCGAAGACGAGCTGGCGTAGACGAAATGGCGGAGCTTCGGATTGTGGCGCGCCAGTTCGAGCATGACCAGATGGCCCTCGACATTGGCGTGGGTATATTCGTGCGGCGCTTCGAGCGAATAGCGGACACCCGGCTGCGCCGCGAGGTTGATATAGCGGTCGATCGCGGGATGGGCGCCGGCGACGGCCGCCATCGCCGCGCGATCGGCGATATCGACGCGGTAAAAGGTAAAGTTCGGATAGCTGATCAGCTGCGCCAGCCGCGCCTCCTTGAGACCGACATCGTAGTAACCGTTCATGACGTCGACGCCGACGACGGTCTCGCCGCGATCGAGCAACCGTACGCAGGTGTGGAATCCGATGAAGCCGGCGGCACCCGTCACGAGCACTGTCATCGTGTTGGCCTAGGCGGCAGATGAGACGAACGCACAGACAGCTCCGACCCGGTGTTCGAGATGATGCAGGTTTGAGGCTACGCCGGTATGCGCGAGCCTCCGGCTGCTCTTAGCGACGCCCCGCCGAACAGTCAATCGACGTCGGCCGCGGGTATGTAGATCGCCGCCCACAGCCGCTATCGAGAGCATCCTCGATTTTTTTCAACAATTCGCCGGGAACACTGCAACCGTTCGCCACCTCTGGGGGTTGAACCTTTATTGGAAGGGAAGATATGGGGCGCAACAGTTCGTGTCAGCCGTGTGATCGGCGATATCGAGCGGGTGCCGACGAAGCCGCCAGGATCAGGAATTCTGGAAGTAATTTCAAGAAGATAGATTATTATTGCGTATTTTATCAGAAAGACAAAACCCTGGGTTTTGCCGAACCAACTGAAATGAATGGAGTTGACAACACTTCTTTCAAATCCTTTTTGCCGTGAAAATATCAGAAAAATAGACAATACATTGAGCGGGCGAACTCGGGATCACAAAATCGCCTTATTTTCTCGTCATAGGTCCGACGATAGTCTGAGCAAACGGAGAAAGTTGCGAAAATCGATAGAACGGTGTTTTACTCTCGGGCAAGTCGTACTATCTTCAGTGAGAAATTCTGACATGAC
>CAIUCF010000707.1 GCA_903897565.1 uncultured Rhodospirillales bacterium
CCGGCTCCGCAACCGCATCGAAACCGCGTTGCTCGATCCACCCTCGCTTGAGGGCTATCGCGAGGCACTGCAGTTGACCATCGTCGATGCCGATCGCCTGCTCGCGACCTTCACTTCCCTGCTCGACATCGCCGAGGTCGAGGCCGGTGCGCCGCGCGCCGTCATGGAACCCCTCGATCTCACGGATCTGGTGACCGGACTCGCCGAGCTCTACGAGCCGGCCGCCGAAGAGGGCGGCCTGACATTGCGACAAGACCTGCCGCGCACGCCGATCATGATCCGCGGCAATCGTCAGCTGCTGTCGCGGGCGCTGGCCAACGTTCTCGAGAATGCGATCAAATACACGCCCTCCGGTGGGGCGATGTCGATCAAGCTTCAGGAAGAAGGCGGCATTGCCCGCGTCGTCGTCACCGATACCGGACCGGGAATCCCTGCCGAATCGCGGGACCGGGTCTTCGATCGCTTCTATCGTCTCGAGGAGAGCCGGACGACCCCGGGCAATGGCTTGGGACTTAGTCTGGTGAGGGCCGCGGCAAAGCTGCACAAGGGCGATGTCGCCTTGACCGAGACCGCTCCCGGAGCGCCGAGCCCCGGGTTGACGGTGACGATCACCCTGCCGGTGACGAATGACGGCGTGGCGGCGTCGCCGCCCGCCTGACCGCCACGATCCTACTGGCCGTCGTTGACCAGCACCACCGAGCGCCCGGCGCGCAGGAACTTTTCCGGGTCCTGAGGCACGCCATCGACGCGCACTTCGTAATGAACATGGGGCCCGGTGCTGCGACCGGTCGAGCCGAGCAACCCGATCCTGACCCGACGCTTCAGCCGCTCACCCATCGTCACGGTGATCCGGTTGAGATGGCAATAGCGCGTATGGATGCCGTGGCCGTGATCGATTTCGACCATCCGGCCATAGGCGCCGGCCCAGCCGGCGAACACCACGACCCCGGGTGCCGTATTGTAGATCGGTGAGCGATAGGGCGCATCGAAGTCGAGGCCGGTGTGAAAGGCCTCATGCTCGTTGATCGGGTCCGCGCGGACGCCGAAGGGGCTGGCGATCGTATAGTGCGCAAGCGGCGCCGAGAGCGGCAGCGAGCGGAGAATCTTCATCGCCTGAGGATCGGCGCCATGCTGACGCAGGCTGCCCGCCGGTACGAAGGGGCCGCCTTCGCCCGATGCGCGCACGCCGAGCTTGCTCAGAAAATGTCGCAGGTCGAAACCGGCAGGATTGCCAGCGGCAGAGGCCTGTGGGGATGCGGTATCCGCCGAAGCGCTGTCGGCGACCTCCGTCTGGTGTCGAACCGCCCGCGGCGCGTCGTCCTTCAGCGCGACCAGCTTGCGCTCGAGCCGCGACTTGATCGCAGCCAGCGCTTCACGCTCCTTCGTGCTCTTCGCCAGCGCCGCAGCCGCAGCCTCATACTGCGCCTTGGCGAGACGACGTTGCTTGCTCGCATCCTTCAGCGAGGCCTGCAGGGTCGCGAGCTTCTTCACCAGCTCCGGCGGCACGGCGGCCACGACCGCCGGCTTCGGCGCTTCCGCCTCGGCGAGTTGGCGACGGGTCGCCGCCAGATTCGACTCGATGTCCACGAGTTGCCGCTGCATCTGCGCGATCTGCGCTGCCTGACGCTCGTTTTGCGTCACAGCAGCGTGCCAACCACCGAGCCCGATGGCCGTCGCAGAACCGAGAACGACGAAGCCCGCCGCAGCGATACCGGCAACCCGCGGGGCCAGACCATGCGCGCGACAGAAATCACCAAGCTCGGTCCCTCGACACCGGCCCCAGGCGAGTGCTTGCGTTCCGTAGCGCAGGAATTCTTGGCTCAATCGCTGCAAAGACGTGTTCCCCATAAAGGCGTAATCCAACTTGATGGTGACAGGCTTGCGTGTCCGGGATGACCTGGATCCCCAGCCCCCCGGGAACACATTCAGATACCGGCCCTCACGAAATGTTTCTGGACGTTAATGACTCAAGACCGCGGATGCAACATTCATGTCATCGACCCGGCGCTCGGTCTTCCTGCAAATTAGTCCCAATCCGGCCCGCAACTTGCTAAGTTGTCCCTTGACGAAGATCGACCCGGTACAGATGGATCCGACGAGCCGCGACCTGTGCTATGCCCGCATGATACGGTACGGGGAGATTCGGCGCCCGCGATCCTGCGACGACGCCGGCAGAATGGGACTCAAAAGGGTTTGTGATCCATGTTCCTACTGATTGGCGCGGTGATTGTCTTCGGGTGTGTGTTTGGCGGCTACGCGCTCAATGGCGGCCATCTTTTCGTGCTGTGGCAGCCCTTCGAATACATCATCATTCTCGGCGCCGCCGTCGGCGCGTATGTCATCGGCAATGACGGCAACGTCCTCAAGGCCACGATGAAGCAGCTGCCGCGGATCCTGAAGGGCGCCAAATACAAGAAGACCGCGTATGTCGAGCTGCTCGTCATGCTCAATGCCGTGTTCAAGCTGGCGAAGGCCAAGGGTGCCATGGCGCTCGAAGCCCATGTCGAGAAGCCCGAGGAAAGCCCGCTGTTCCAGCAGTTCCCGAATTTTCTGAAAGATCATCACACGCTCGAGTTCTTCTGCGACTTCTTTCGCATGCTGATCATGGGCGCTGACAATCCGCACGAGATGGAAGCCCTGATGGATGCCCGGATCGAGGCTCATCACCAGGAGGAACACGTTGTCGCCCACGCCGTCCAGACCATGGCCGACGGCATGCCCGCGCTCGGCATCGTCGCCGCGGTGCTCGGCGTCATCCACACCATGGGCTCGATCACCGAGCCGCCGGAAGTGCTGGGCCATCTGATCGGCGGCGCCCTCGTCGGCACCTTCTTCGGGGTGTTCTTCTCCTACGGCCTGCTCGCCCCGATCGCGAATTCGCTCAAGGGTATCGTCGAGGAAGATGCCAAATACATGGCCTGCATCAAGGGCGGCATCATCGCTTATATGCAGGGCTACGCCCCGATCATGGCAGTCGAGAGCGCACGCATGGTGCTCAAATCCTACAACCAGCCGAGCTTCTCCGACGTCGAAGCCGCGATCGAGCAGGCGCCGAGCGCGTAGCGGTCGCCCTGCACCGGCCCGATCTTGGGGGGCGCTCTGCGTATTGCCTGCGCGCCCTGATATCGTCAGCCTGTGTTCGTTACCTAAGCGCGTGATCCGGAGGATTGAAGCATGACCACGAAACCGATCAAGATCCCGGGACCCGACCACCCGATCACCATCGATCGCAACCCCAATCGGGTGACCGTGACCCTGGCCGGACACATCATCGCCGACACCACGAAGGCCCTTACCTTGCGGGAAGCCGCCTACCCGCCTGTCCACTATTTCCCCCGCCGCGATGTCGACATGAAATTGCTGAAGCGCAGCGAACACACGACCTATTGCCCCTACAAGGGCGATGCCGCCTATTACAGCATCCCGATCGGCGGCCCGCGGTCGGCCGACGCGGTCTGGAGCTACGAAGCGACCTTCACGGCCGTCTCTGCGATCGCCGGACACCTCGCCTTCTATCCCGACCGCGTGGACTCGATCACCGAATCCCCGGTGTCCTGACGCCCTGGGTTCAGACGCGGCCGTAGGTATCCTCGAAGCGGACGATGTCGTCCTCGCCGAGATAGGAGCCTGACTGTACTTCGATGAGGTGCAGCGGAATCCGGCCGGGATTCTCCAGGCGATGACGCACGCCGAGCGGGATATAGGTCGACTGGTTTTCAGTCAGCGTCAGCTGTTCGTCGCCGCGGACCACCAAAGCCGTGCCGCTCACTACCACCCAATGTTCGGCGCGATGATGATGCATCTGCAGCGACAGCTTGCCGCCGGGCTTGACCATGATGTGCTTCACCTGAACGCGATCACCGTTGTGGATCGAGCGATACGTGCCCCAGGGACGATGCACGGTCGCCTGATGAACCTCCTCCGGGCGCTTCTCGCGCTTCAGCTTGTCGACGATGAGCTTGACGTCCTGGGCACGATCGCGCGGCGCCACCAGCACCGCGTCGGCCGTCGAGACCACGATCAGGTCGTCGATGCCGACGGCGGCGAGCATGCCTTCCTCGACCCGGAAATACGAATTGTGGCAGTCGACCGTCGCGACATCGCCGATCAGGACATTGCCGTCGCCATCCTTGGCGGCGACGTCCCACAGCGCATCCCAGGCGCCGAGATCGCTCCAGCCCATGCTGACCGGCACCACTGCCGCGAGCTTGGTATGCTCCATCAACGCATAGTCGATCGAATCATTGCGTGACCGGGTGAAGCCATCGCGGCCGAGCCGCAGGAAATCGAGATCGCCCGTCGCCGTCGCAACCGCCTCGCGGACGGCCGCCGCGCTCTCCGGCTCGCGCGCCGCGAATTCCTCGAGGAAGAGCTTCACCGGGAACAGGAAGATGCCGCTGTTCCACGTGTAATCGCCCGAGGCGACATAGGTCTCAGCCCGGGCGCGGTCGGGCTTCTCGACGAAGGCGGCGACGTCATAGACGCCATCCGCGGTCGCGCCCAGAGCGGCGCCACTGCGGATATAGCCGTAGCCCGTCTCCGGACGGTCGGCGTGGATGCCGAAGGTGACCAGCCGGCCTTGCGCCGCGGCCTTGGCACCGAGCGCGATCGCTTTCAGGAAACTCGCCGGGTCGGTGATGATGTGGTCAGACGGCAGTAGCAGCATCATCGCGTCGGGATCGCGCGCGGCGAGCCAGAGCGCCGCCGCGGCGGCCGCGGGCGCGGTGTTGCGGGCGATCGGCTCCAGGATGAGGGCTTGCGGCTGGACCCCGATTTCGCGCAGCTGCTCGGCGATGATGAAGCGGTGGTCCTCGTTGGTGACCACCAGCGGCGCCTTGAATAGCGCCGGGTCGGTGACGCGGAGGATGGTTTCCTGGAGCAGGCTCTTGTCCGAGGTCAGCGGCAGCAATTGCTTGGGATAGGCCGAGCGCGACATCGGCCACAGCCGCGTGCCGGAACCACCCGACAGAATCACCGGGTAAACGGCAGTAGGCGTGGTCGCAGCGGTCGTCATCGTCGTCACATCCTCTGGCATCGCACTCTCCGATTTTTCGCGATCGGGCGCAGACACTAGCGCATTTTCGCTGCGCCGCAAACGCCGTGGCCGCAATACGTCGAGATTGGGAGCGCTGCCGTCTTGCAGTTATTGCCGCGTTCTCAAGGCATGCCCGGCAATTCCTGCCGGTCGCCGGCCGCTTTGCACAGGAAAATGCAGCGAAGATCCTGGCATGGCCGATGCAGAGGCTATCCCGACCCTCCAGCAGACTCGGGACTGACCATGAACGCCATCCAAGACCTCTCCCCCGGCACCGCCGCCAATCAACTCACCGCGACCAAGCCGCGCGGCGCTCATGGCCATGGCGCCCATTTCGTCATGACCGAGGGCAATGCCGCCTCGGGCCAGGCGGGCAATGCCGGCGCCGTCCAGAGTTTCGCCCAGATCCTCGCCAGCGTGACCGGCGGTGCCGTGACCAAGGGCGCGAGCGCGGCCAAGAATCTGCTCGGCTAAGTCGATCCCGCCGCGGTTGGAACTTTGCCGCGGCACGGGATCGCGTGTATATCATGGTGATGATTCTCATCACTGAAACCACCGCCCTCGAGGCCTTCTGCGCCCGGCAGAGCACCGCCCCCTACATCACCGTCGATACCGAGTTCCTGCGCGAGAAGACCTACTGGCCGGAACTCTGCCTCGTCCAGGTCGGCGGCCCCGACGAAGCGGTCGCGATCGACGCGCTGGCGCCAGGGATCGACCTCGCGCCCCTGATGGCGCTGATGCAGAATCCGGACGTCCTCAAAGTCTTCCACGCCGCCCGCCAGGATATCGAAATCTTCCACCACCTCTCGGGCCAGGTGCCGACGCCGCTGTTCGACACCCAGATCGCGGCCATGGTCTGCGGCTTCGGTGACTCGGTCAGTTACGAGACCCTGGCAGGCAAGCTCGCCGGCGCGCGCATCGACAAATCCTCGCGCTTCACCGATTGGACGCATCGGCCGCTGACCGAGAAGCAACTGCTCTACGCCCTCGCCGATGTCACGCATCTGCGAGTCGTCTACGAGAAGCTCGCCGCAGCGCTCGAGAAATCGGGGCGCACGCCCTGGCTCGCCGACGAAATGGCGATCCTCAACGACCCGGGCACCTATCTCGTCGCGCCGGTCGATGCCTGGAAGCGCCTCAAGACGCGCGGCGGCAATCGCCGTTTCATGGCGATCCTGAAGGAACTCGCCGCCTGGCGCGAAGCCGCGGCGCAGAAACGCGACATCCCGCGCTCACGCATCCTGAAGGACGAGGCTATCCTTGAGATTGCGGCCAATGCCCCGCAGACGATCGACGATCTCGCCCGCGTCCGCGCGCTCGGCCGCAGCGTCGCCGAGGGTCGCCTAGGTAATGAAATCCTTGAAGCCACGACCCGCGGCATCGCCAATCAGAACCAGGCGGGCAACGAGGAAGACCAACGCGCCGAGATGCCGCCCGGCCTCGGCCCCTTGGTCGACCTGTTGCGGGTGCTGCTCAAGCTGCGCTGTGAGGAGAACGAGGTCGCGCAGAAACTGGTGGCCAATGCCGCCGATCTCGAACAGATCGCCGCCACCGACGACGCCGAAGTCCAGGCCCTGACCGGCTGGCGCTACGACATCTTCGGCAAGGACGCACTCGCGCTCAAGCACGGCAAGCTCGGCCTGACCGCGCACGGCAAGAAGATCTTGGTGGTCGAACTTTAGGCGGGAATGGTGGCGCTCGCCACAGCTCTCCAGTGACCAATCCCAAACGCGGACGTCAATTACACTTGCTTTTTGTTCTCTTTTTGTTCTATTCTCATGGCGTCCCCTGCTAAGGAGCGCTCATGGACGGTGTCGCGTTTCAAGCCGCCCGAGGATTCCGTCTCGATCCGACTGGAGATCGCAACGGTGTCAGTTGTGGAGAAAATGGTCCATCGATTGGACCAGTTCGCCTGTTAAAGCGGGCCGAAGAAGGATTCGTTCCGCGACCTGTCGCAGAACTGGATGCGATCTTCGGCTCGGCCTTCGGACACCAAATTGATTGTCGTGAGCTTCTTCCCGGGCTGCAATCTGTCGCGCGGGCGCTCAACGTCGGCGACCTTACCCGTGCGATGATCGCGACACAGTTCATGCGTCTGCCGAGATTGAGCGATGCAGAGGCCGATCGTGCTGCAGCGGCAGAGGAACTACTCAAAGCCGCTGCAGACGATCCCAAGCATCCAGGATGACCGCGCGGCACGCCAGGGGGAGTCGGCGGGAGATATCGTCCGAAAATCGCGGAGGTCAGCGAGGAAGCCGTCAAGCTAGCGAGACAGCGCCTGCGCCGGCTTATTCTGCGTCGGGCGTTTCGACAAGGCCTCCAGAAATTTCTAACGCTCAAGCGAATCGGCCGTTTCTCTGTGGAGGCGGCATCGAATGTCGTCCCGGGCCTCGATGTGGTCGGCGATCTCGCCGGTGTGGCCGATATCGGCGAGGCGATGACGGAATTCGGAGCGCTCAGGGCGGATGCAGAAGTTGCGCTTGAATTTGCCGCAAAGGGCCCCCGATCCTTAGACGAACTCCGTGTCAGCACCGAGGACGAAACGTTCCCCTCCTATGACGCCTTCAAGAAGGCCGAGCCCTCGGACCAGGAAGAGCTGACGAAGCGCTTCGGTCCCGCGCCGCCCGGCTATGAGTACCACCACATCGTCGAGCAGGGCGGCAACGCGCTTGCGCCCGAGGCGATCCAATCTACCAGGAATATCGTCCGCATCCCGAAACTCCTCCATGAGGAGATAAATTCAGAATATTCAGAACTCGAGCCGGAAGTTCTCGGGCGGTTTACGCGGCGGCAAGTCAGGAGGACGAAAGACTACGCAAGCCAGTATCACGAAGGTATAGAAGTGATGAGAAAGGTCGGAATTCTCCAGTAAAACCACGAGGATTGGCACAATGGCAGAGAATGACGAAGAGGTCATGAAACAAGTCAAGACGTTCCAGGAGGGCAGCTTGCTGTATCATCAGGGCTTGTTCCTCTCCAACAAGCGCATGCAGCACCGCGGCCTGGATAAGTGTGATAGCAGCGCCATCGCTTTGGACCTGTTGGGACCGGACGGGCGAAAGGCACTCGAGCCATTTCTCGATCATCCCGATCCGTCGGTCCGCGTCATGGCCGCGGGCTACCTCGCGCGCGAATATCCAGATCGGGTCTTCTCCGTGCTGACCGAAATCGATCAACACTGCATTACCGAGGCATCATCCGTTGCCTTGGGCTTCCTCTATCAATTCAAGATGGACCGGCTTGACCTTGGTCGCCCCCATCTCCGCGAGGCGGCGCTCGCCGCCCGACAGAACCCGCCGGTCGCAGAGGATGGGGACGAAGCACGGCGTTGATTAGTGCCCGGCGGCGATGATTGAGGCGATGATTCCGGTCGCAACGGCGGCGAGGATGAAGTTGGGGCCGACCTGGCGCCATTCGTAGCCCGGCGGCGGCTCGTGGAGGTGATGCGCGCGATAGTCGATGCGGGCGCCGCGATCCCAATCCTCGTGCTCGATCCGGCCACCTCTGTGCCAGTGTCGGTGCTCGTGGGCGCGCTGGACGTCGTGATGATCCTGATGGTGGTCGGCATGATGGTCGTCGTCGGCGAAGGCCATCGAGGGGCCGCCGGCGATCATGCCGACCAGGACGGCCGAGCTGATCATCGCGTACAAAATCTTCTTCATGGACTGCACCTTTTCGCGTCGTTTCCCATGGTCTTACGGCGGTAGCGCTGCCGGTATCCCCGCCGATCGCGAAGACTCAGCCCTGCCGGGCGCCCGCGACCAGGATCACGCCGGCGCCGGC
>CAIUCF010000708.1 GCA_903897565.1 uncultured Rhodospirillales bacterium
AACTGGATCCCCGCCTTCGCGGGGATGACGGGGGAAGAAGGCCAGGGCATCGACACAATCGGGCTCGTTACCGGACCCTCAATACGCCTCGGCAGTCCAGCGATAGAGCCAGGTTTCGGTGAGCGGGCGGTCGTGCAGGCTGAGATAGGCGCGCAGGTTGGTATCCTGCGCGCCCTCCGGCACGAAGGTGAACATCGCGCGCCAGCGATCGGGGCCGTTGGCCTGGCCGATGACGTCCTTGATCGTGCCGTGGTCGCAGGTGACATTGATCTCGACGGGGGCGTTACGGCCCAGGCCCGCGATCTCGCCCGCCCCGAAATCGACGAAGAAGCGTTGCGCCCCCTTGGCATCGGCCTTGTCGAGCGGCACCGGGGCAGGCGGTCCGAGCCGGGTGCCGACGACCCGCCCGGTGGGCGGCAGGAGAGGGTCGTCGAGATAAGCGGCGATCGTATAGGCAACCTTGCTCGGCACGCCGGCCCGCAGCGGTGAGCCTGAGACCCAATAGGCGACCATATTGTCGTTCCACTCGCCATCGGTCGCGATCTCGACCAGTTCGACATGCCCCGCGCCCCAATCGCCCTTGGGCGTCAGGTAGTAATTGGGCCGCACCTCCTCGCGGGCACCCATGTCCTCGTAAGCGCGCAGATCGCGCTCGCGCTGCAGCAAGCCGAAGCCGCGCGGATGCTCGTCGCTGAAGGAACTGACCCGCAGGCCGCGGCAGTTGAGCAAGGGCCGCCACAGCCACTCGCCGTTCCCTGTATGCAGCAGCAAGCCGTCGGAATCATGCACCTCGGGCCGGGCATCGGCGAAGATCCGGCTGAGCGGTTTGCCGTGCAGATACATCGAGGTCAGCGCGCCGAAGCCGGTCTTCTTGATATCGACGCGGGGAAACAGCTCGGCCTCGATCATCGCCGTCGTGCGGCTGCCCGGCGCCAGGACGAAGCGATAGGCGCCGGTCAGGCTCGGGCTCTCCAGCAACGCGTAGACGGTGATCTCGGGCACACCGGTGGCGGGGCGTTCGATCCAGAATGCGGTGAATTCCGGAAACTCCTCGCCCTCCGGCTCGGCGGTATTGAGCGCGAGGCCGCGCGCCGACAGCCCGTATTCCTGGCCGCTGCCGCGGAGCCGGAAATAGGATGCGCCCTGGAACACCGCGAACTCGTCGAACACCTTGGGGTCCGAGAACGGGAAATGCAGGCGGAAGCCGGAGACTCCGAGGTCGGCGGGGAAGTTCGGATCGAGCTTGTTCTTGCCGAAGTCGAACATCTGCGGCGCATAGGCGACCTCATGGGCGACGCCGCCCTCGACGAGATGGAGATCGACCCGGCGGCGATAAATGAAGCCGCGATGGAAACACTCGATCCGAAACAACCCATCGCCCTGCCATAGCGCGTGGTCGGTGCGGAAACTGATCTCCTTGAACGCGGTATAATCGAGCTTCGCCAGGGCGTCGGGGAGAGGATCGGGAGTCGCGTCATGCGGACGCTTCGAGAGGTCGAGTGCCCGCTGTCGCACAGTTGCGAAGGAAAACCGTGCCGGCCCCGCCAGCGCCTTGATTGGCGCCAGAAACATCCCGGCAGCGGTCGCGCCGGTGACAATGAAATCTCGACGCGTCATGGACATGGTCCGGGTCCCCGATCGGGTATGGCAATGGTAACCCGATAACGTATGAGGGGGCCTGCTTGTTCCGGATGGGACGCGTGTCGCGGTTTCGAGCAAGGACGTGGATTGGACGCCCGTGGGGTCTGGACCGCCACCAACAAATGCGGCGTTAGCGTGGTGAACTGCTGTTAATGGGGATCCACGGGTTCTGACAAAATCTCTTGCCTTGTGCGGGGAAGCCTTCCGCTAAGAACGTGACCGCCTCGATTTACTGAAAGTTGGCAACGCAACGTTCAGCAACTGGCATAAGAGGATTCGGATCGGCAGGAATCGGTATCGCAGCCATTGTCATCAGTTGAAGCGAAGTGAAATACTTTACGTCGCTAACCGCGCGCCCCTGAGCACACGCGACTGCGGCTTGACTGCACTTTGTCGATGAATAGTCCGTCATGCTGATGGCGATTGGATGGCTATCGCTTAGTATCGCGACACATCGAACGCCCATGATCGTCTGAACTACATGGGGTTTGGCTATTCCCGGCGGATCTAAGTTAGGGAAGCCAACAAGTATCGGAGCGCTGCCGGGCCGC
>CAIUCF010000709.1 GCA_903897565.1 uncultured Rhodospirillales bacterium
ATTGCTGGATCCCCGCCTTCGCGGGGATGACGACCTATTGAGGCTCAGCGTGTATCCAGCCTCGGCACCTGATGCCTGAGACTCTCGCCCTCCTGCTCGAAAACCGCCGCGCGCTCGTGGGACTGATCATCCTCGCGGTGATCGGCACGCTGGCGCTGCTGGCGCCGGTGCTCAGCGTCCACGGCCTCGACGCGGTGTTCTGGGAGCAGATCGATTCGCCCCCCGACCTTGCCCATGGCTTCTATTTCGGCACCGACGCCAATGGCCGCGACCTGTTCACGCGCACGCTCTACGGCGCCCGCGTCTCGCTGCTGGTCGGGATTGCCGCGACCCTGGTCAGCCTGGTCATCGGCGTGCTCTGGGGCACGATCGCGGGCTATGCCGGCGGCAGGGTCGACCAGGTGATGATGCGGCTGGTCGATATCCTCTACGCGCTGCCGTTCATGTTCTTCGTCATCCTGCTGATGGTGTTCTTCGGCCGGGCGCTGTGGCTGATCTTCGTCGCCATCGGCGCGGTCGAATGGCTCGACATGGCGCGGATCGTGCGCGGCCAGACCCTGGCGCTCAAGCATCGCGAATTCATCGAGGCCGCGCGCGCCTTCGGCGCCTCGCCCGCCCGCATCCTGCTGCGCCATATCATCCCCAATCTCGCCGGGCCGGTCGTGGTGTTCGTGACCCTGACGGTGCCGCGCACCATCCTGCTGGAATCCTTCCTGTCCTTCCTCGGCCTCGGCGTGCAGGAGCCGATGACCAGCTGGGGCGTGCTGATCGGCGACGGTGCCCGCACCATGGAGGCCGCGCCCTGGGCGCTGGCCTTTCCCGCCGCGTTCCTGGCTGCAACCCTGTTCGCCTTCAACGCGGTCGGCGACGGCTTGCGCGACGCTCTCGATCCGGGAGAGCGGCGATGAGCCTGCTGCGGGTCGACGACCTCCGCGTCCGCTTCACCACCCGGCGCGGGCCCGTCCAGGCGGTCGACGGCGTTGGCTTCACCCTGGAGCGCGGCGAAATTCTCGGCCTCGTCGGCGAGTCCGGCTCCGGCAAAAGCCAGATCCTGTTCGCGCTGATGGGATTGCTGCCGGAGAATGCGACGCTGGACGGCACGATCGAGTTCACCGGCAGCGGCCCGACGATGGTGTTCCAGGACCCGATGACCGCGCTCAACCCCTATCTCACCATCGGCCTGCAGATCGCCGAGGCCTTGCCGAAGGGTCTCGACCCCGCCACCCGCCGCGCCCGCATCGTCGAATTGCTGACCCGGCTGCGCATCGCCGATCCTGGGGCGCGGATCGATCAGTATCCGCATCAGCTTTCAGGCGGCATGCGCCAGCGCATCGTCATCGCCATGGCGCTCGCCGCCGCGCCCGACCTGATCCTCGCCGACGAGCCGACCACCGCGCTCGACGTCACCGTACAGGCCGATATCCTCGACCTGTTCCGCGCCGAGCGCCGCGATCACGGCCGCGCCTTGCTGCTGGTGAGCCATGATCTCGGCGTCGTCGCCGGGCTCTGCGACCGCGTGCTGGTGATGTACGCCGGCCGCATCGTCGAGGAAGCGGCCGTCGACGATCTGTTCGCGCGGCCGGGCCACCCCTATACGCGGGCGCTGCTGGCGACGGTGTCGAGCCTCGCGGCCGGCGATAGCGAGCTGGCGACAATTCCCGGCGCGCCGCCCGATCTCGGACTGCCGATCGCCGGCTGTGCCTTCGCCCCCCGCTGCGCCGTCCGGATCGAGCGCTGCATCGAAGCGCGGCCCGCCTTCCGCGCGCTCGGGCCCGGTCATCGCGCCGCCTGTCACCTGACGAAGACCCCCGGGACCGAGTCATGACGTTGCTGTCGTTGCACGACGTCAGCGTCCGCTACCGCCTCGCCGGCGGCGTTCTCACCGCGGTCGATCGGGTCAGCCTCGAGATCGCCGCCGGCGAGACCCTCGCTATCGTCGGCGAATCCGGCTGCGGCAAGTCGAGCCTCGGCCGCGCCGTGGTCGGGCTGACACCGCTGGCGGCGGGCCGGATGAGCTGGCGCGGGCAGGACATCGCCACCCTCGATCCCGCCGCCCGCCGCGATCTCAAGCGCCACATCCAGATCATCTTCCAGGATCCCCTGGCCTCGCTCGACCCCCGCATGACCGTGGCCGAAGCCGTTGCCGAGCCGCTCGCCGTGTTCGAGCCCAAGCTGTCACGGGCCGAACGATCCCGCCGGGTTGCGGCGATGCTCGACCAGGTCGAGCTGCCCGCGGCCATCGCCGATCGCCTGCCGCACGCGATCTCCGGCGGCCAATGCCAGCGCGTCGCCATCGCCCGGGCGATGATCCTGGGGCCCGAGCTTCTGGTATGCGACGAGGCGGTCTCCGCGCTCGACGTCTCGGTGCAGGCGCAAATCGTCAACCTGCTGCAGCGGCTGCAGCGCGAGACCGGGCTCAGCCTGCTGTTCATCTCCCATGGCCTGAGCGTGGTCCGACATCTGAGCCGGCGCGTGGCCGTGCTCTATCTCGGCCGCGTCGTCGAGACTGGACCGGTCGCCGAAGTGTTCGCGGCACCCGCCCATCCGTACACGAAAGCCCTGCTTTCGGCGGTGCCGATCCCCGATCCCATCGCCGAGCGCGACCGCCACCGCATCATCCTCGCCGGCGACCCGCCATCGCCGGCCCATCCGCCCTCGGGCTGCGTATTCCGCACCCGCTGCCCGGACGCGATCGCGCTCTGCGCCGAGGCCGAGCCGACAGCAATGGCGCTGCCACATGGCGGGCGGGTCTCATGCCACCGTTACGAGCCCTCTGGCCAAGCGCCCGCACCCGGCCTATTTAAAGAGGACCCGCTTGGTACGAATTGAAGCCGTGCGCAGCGGGCATTGGTCAAATCCGGCCTCGCGCCCGATAATCGCGGCCAATGGCGTGTGATGCCGATACCCAACAAGAATGGAAGATAGGTCAGTCCATGTTTATCCAGACCGAGCAGACCCCGAACCCCGCGACCCTGAAATTCCTGCCCGGCCGCATGGTGCTGGCGAGCGGCAGCGCCAATTTCGCCGATCCCGACAGCGCCGCGCGCTCGCCGCTGGCGCAGAAGCTGTTCGCGATCGACAGCGTCACCGGCGTGTTCCTCGGTCATGACTTCATCACGGTGACCAAGGCCGAAGGCAGCGACTGGTATGGGCTGAAGCCGCAGATCCTCGGCGTGATCATGGAATTCCTCTCCAGCGGCCAGGCGGCCGTCACCGAGGAAGCCGCGGGCGCCGCGGTCGAGAGCGACGACAGCGACGTCGTCATCCAGATCAAGGAACTGCTCGAGACCCGGGTGCGGCCGGCCGTGGCTCAGGATGGCGGCGACATCGTCTATCACGGCTATGCCGACGGCATCGTCTCGGTCCATCTCCAGGGCTCCTGCGCCGGCTGCCCGAGTTCGACCGCGACCCTGAAGATGGGCATCGAGAACATGCTCAAGCACTACATCCCGGAAATCCGCGAAGTCCGGGCGGTCTGACGTCAGACTGTTCCCAATTCCAATTCGTCACCCCCGCGAAGGCGGGGGTCCATCTTGCCGACACACGGTCTTAGACAGGCATGGATCCCCGCCTTCGCGGGGATGACGGAGGAATCGTGCCTCACACCGCCGCCAGCGGTTCCGCCAGCACCGAATCCGAAAGCACGCGATAGCGGGTCGGCTGGAACAGCTGGTAGTGCCACCATTCATTGCCATAGAAGTCCCAGCCCGCCGCCGACATGATGCCCAGCAGGGTGAAGCGGTTGCGCTGAGCTTTCGCGCTGATCTCGGTATTGGCGTGATGCGACAGCGGGGTGAAGGCGTCGAAGCCGGTGCCCATGTCGAGTTCGTCACCCGAGGCGTCGACCAGAGTGAGGTCGACCGCGACGCCCCGGGAATGGGCGGAACCACGGCGCGGGTCGGCGAGAAATTCCGGATCGGGACGGAACGCCCAGAAGTTCCACTGCACCTCGCTCGGCCGGAACGCGTCGAAGATCTTCAGGCGCAGGCCAATGGCCCGGGCCAGCGCCACGGCGCGGTGCAATGCGGCTGCGGCATCTGGATGCAGGTAACAGCCGGGACGGCGATAGACCGGAACGCCGGTGAAGTTCCGCTCGGTCGCGTAGACGATATCCAGTAGAACATCGTGACCCGACTCGGTGATTTCGACCAGCATGTACCCCGATCCTTCCCAGATGAACCCATACCGTCGCAGTCTATCGCAGCGGACCCTGCCGGCGCAAAGACAAGCGGGATGCTCGCGATGAGCACACCCCGCAGCCTCCTCGCGTTCGATTGCTCCGGCGCCTCGTGCAGCGCCGCCGTGCTGGTCGACGGCGCCGTCGTCGCCAGCCGCTTCCTCGAGATGGCGCGCGGCCAGGCCGAGGCGCTGGTGCCGATGATCGCCGAAGTCATGGCCGAGGCCGGGATCGATTTCGCCGCGCTCGAGGCAATTGCGACGACCGTGGGACCCGGCTCCTTCACCGGGCTGCGGATCGGACTTGCCACCGCGCGCGGGCTCGGCCTCGCAGCGGCGCGCCCGGTCGTCGCCGTGACCTCGTTCGAGGCCTTTCAAGCCGATCGCGCGCCCGGCACGCTCACGGTACTGATCGATTCCCGGCGCGGCCCCCTGTTCGTCCAGGCCTTCGACGCCGCCGGCGCCGCCGCGGGAGCGGCCTGCGCGCTCGAACCGGATGCGGCGGTGGCTTTCCTCGCCGAGCGCAGCGGCGGCATCATCGGCGACGGCGTGCCCCTGCTGCCCGGTCACGAGAACGCGCCGCCGGATCGCATCCGGGCGGAATCGGTCGGCCGGGCGGCGTTGCGGCTCGACGACGCGGCGCGGGCCCGACCGGCGCTGCCGCTCTATCTGCGTGCGCCCGACGTCACCCTGCCGAAGCCCTGAGATGGCGAACACGGCGCCGGAACCTCGCCTCATCACCCTGACCGCGCCGATGATTCCCGTCGCGGCCGCGATCCACCAGGCCGCGTTCGACGAGGAGGGATGGGACATCAGGGCATTGAGCGAGCTTCTCGCCATGCCCGGCGCGCAGGGGCGATTTGCAATCGGCGCCGGTGATCAGCCTCTCGGCTTTCTATTATCGCTGCATATCTTGGATACTGCAGAGTTGTTGACGCTCGCCGTCGACCCCGTGATTCGAAGACATGGCGTAGGTATCATGTTAGTGAGAGACTTCCTCGCAAACGCGAAACACGGGGGTGCGACAAACGCGTTCCTAGAGGTGGCGGAAGACAATATCCCCGCGATTTCGCTGTATAAGCGCGAGGGTTTCGTGTCCGCGGGCCGTCGTCGCGACTATTATCGTCGCAGCGGTAACATCCGGGTTGACGCCCACGTCTTCCGTTACCCATTGGCGCAAATATAGACAATTTTCTTTCGTTGTAATTTCCCGCGATGCCTGCATGCAAGCGCTGCATTGCTCTGCTGTTGAATGACGACAAATGTAACAAATCGTTATATCGATTCTTGCATTGTTTCGGTATCCACCCTATCTTGTTTGTCTAGGTATTATCTTGGGGCGATGAATAATGAGCATCGAAGCTGAAGGCGCTGATTTGTTGGGTCTCACTGCCGAGATCGTCGCAGCGCATGTATCAAATAATACGGTATCGGTAGAAGAACTGCCGACGCTGATCAATCAAGTCTATCGCTCCTTGTCTTCGATCGGGCAGCCGACGGAACTCGTCCTGGAAAAGCCGCAACCGGCGGTTCCGGTGAAGAAATCCGTCTTCCCCGACTACATCGTCTGCCTCGAAGACGGCAAGCGTCTGAAGATGCTGAAGCGGCACCTCAAGACGGCGTACAACATGACGCCCGAAGAGTACCGGGAGCGCTGGAACCTGCCGCCGGATTACCCGATGGTCGCGCCGAACTATGCTCGCCAGCGCAGCAAGCTCGCCAAGGAAATCGGCCTCGGCACTCGGGCCCGCAAGACCGAAGACTGAACCGCGCCGGGCCGCCCGCGGCCCGCCCGATCGTCTTTAAGTCGCAAAATGTCCGGATCCTCGTGATCCGGACATTTTGCGTTTCGCGGCAGCTGCGATGATTCAGCCGATAGGATCGGCGCGCGTGATCCGCTATACTGACGTCCAGCAACAACTGACGGGCACCGAAGACGGATGATGTCGCATCTCGAACGGGTTTGTATCGACAAGGGACTGAAAATGACCGAGCAGCGCCGCGTGATCGCGCGCGTGCTGTCGGAAGCTGTCGATCACCCCGATGTCGAGGCGGTGTACCAGCGCTCGGTGAAGGTCGATCCACGCATCAGCATCGCCACGGTCTATCGCACCGTGCGGCTGTTCGAGGAGGCCAGCATCCTCGAGCGCCACGAATTCGGCGACGGCAGGGCACGCTATGAAGAGCGATCGAACAGCCATCACGATCACCTGATCGACATGCGCAGCGGCCGCGTCATCGAGTTCACCAACGAAGCGATCGAGAAGCTGCAGAACCTCGTCGCCCAGGAACTCGGATACAAGCTCGTCGGCCACCGTCTCGAGCTCTACGCCGTCCCCCTCGACGAGACATCGGGAGGTCACGTCCCGCGTGATAGCGGCCCCGCTTCCAAGACTTGAAAACCGGCGATCCGCGGCCCCGCCGGGCCTGTCCCGGCCCTGCGCGCGCGTGAACACGAGGATGTGTCCGACATGCTGAGCGCCCTTCGCTTCAGCGTCTATCTCGCGGTCACCTTTAGCCTCATCCCGTTGCAGATGCTCGCGGTCGCGCGCGGCTGGCATCTTCGCGATCGCCTGCCGCTGTTCTATCACAAGCTGGTCTGCCGCATCTTCGGGTTCGAGGTCGAGGTGATCGGCGCGCCGAGCCGCGACCGGCCGACGCTGTTCGTCTCCAACCACGGCTCCTATATCGATATCGAGGTCCTCGGCAGCGTGGTGCCGGGCTCGTTCATCGCCAAGCATGACGTGGCGCAATGGCCGCTGTTCGGC
>CAIUCF010000710.1 GCA_903897565.1 uncultured Rhodospirillales bacterium
CGGATAGATGTAGCCGATGTTGATCGCAGAATCGGCGATCAAGCCAAAATAATAGGTGTTGCCGGCAGCGAGGCTGAACGACATCGGGCCGCTGTCGATCCAGCTCTGGCTATTCGACGCCGCGATGTTGCTGACGGTGTGGCTGAACAGCAGCGAAGAATTGGCGGCATCCCAGATCATGAACTTCGCGTCGCCGCCGCCAGGCATATTGGCGAAAAAGGCGAAATCCGTAACGTTCGTGTTTTGCGACACGGCCACACCCTGCCCCGGGCCGAAATCGGCAGAGCGATAGGTCGTGCCGTTGGTCGGGCTGAGGTCGAAGACGAGGGCGGCATGCGCGCCGGTCGACAGACCGATCGATAGCGCCGCAACGGCCGCGGCCGTTTTGAGTGACGACATCATTGTAAAGTTCTCCCCTTAAGGTTCTGAAATACGTTCAGTATCCGCTGCGATCATAATCCCGGCTGGGAGTCGGCGCATCGCCCAGATGAATGAGATTCGCGATATTTCAATGATTTTTTAACGAATTCTCGTCCGATCTTGGTGCGAACCATGGTAGGCTACTACCAAATAATCGGCCGCAAACGGCTCCGTCGTTGCCGGCATACCAACGCACTTTCGCAGGAATGCAACCATGGTTGCCGCGGACAATGATACCGGGAACCTCGTCGATTTCGTCACCGGGTTCTGCGACGTGCTCGGCGAGATGATCGCCCGACAATGGTCTGCCCCTGTCGTCCCGCCATCACCCGCTCCCGAAGCCGCGCCTTCGCTCGACGCGCTTGATCTCGTCGGAATCTCGGCAATTCTGGTCGATGATTGCGGTCTGATCGTGTCGGCCAACGCGTCCGCGCGGGCAATTCTGCGTGACGGAAGCCAGCTCGGGGAAGCCGAGGGGCGGCTCATCGCGCGCGATCGGTGCGTCGGCGTCCGGCTCGCTAGTCTGATCCGCGATGCGGCCTGGAGGAACGGCCACGATCGCGACGCGACACATGCCGGAGCGCTGGAGCTTTCGGGCAGCGATCGTGCCGAGGCCCCCACGCTCCTCATCACGCCCTACCCTCCGCAGCGGGCGGACGCCACGACGCCCGCGTTTGCCCTCGTCTATATCCGTATGCCGTCGAGGCATGTTCTGTCGACCAAGCTGCTCCGCGACCTCTACGGCCTCACCGCAGCCCAGGCAGCCGTTGCGGAGCGTCTCGCAACCGGCGCGACGCTCGAGGCCGTCGCCGAAGCCTTGGACATCAGTCTCCACACGGCCCGTTCGCATCTGCGGCAGGTCTTCGCCAAGACCGGGACCGCCCGCCAGTCCCAGCTCGTATCGATGCTGTTGCGCGGTGTCGCGACCCTCGATATCGCGCCTCTCCGTCCCGCTTGAGGGACGCTGGCGCAATCTTTCCATTGATCCCCGGCACCTTGGCACGGTAACCATGCGCGCCCGCGACCAAGGGGCCGGCATTCGCTGCCGGGTGTGGTGCTTCGTCCGCACCGGATGTACAGTCCGCTCTATGTTGCGCTGCAACCGTGTTCCCTCCTGACGACCGAGGTCCCCCCGATGCCCCACTACACCGATCGCAGCGGCTTGCGCATCGACAATCGCCTGCTCGCCTTCATCGAGACCGAGGCCCTGCCGGGGACAGATCTGGAAGCCGCTGCCTTCTGGGCCGGCACCGCGGCGCTGCTGCACGATCTCGTGCCCGTCAATCGCGGCTTGTTGGCCAAGCGCGACACGTTGCAGGCGAAGATCGACGCCTGGCACAAGTCCCGCGCCGGCCAGCCGCACGACCCGGTCGCCTACAAGGCGTTCCTGGTCGAGATCGGCTATCTCGTGCCGGAGGGCCCTGACTTCACCATCGGCACGACCAATGTCGACTCGGAAGTCGGAGCGCTCGCCGGCCCGCAATTGGTGGTGCCCGTCAACAACCGCCGCTACGCCCTAAACGCCGCCAACGCGCGGTGGGGCAGCCTGTACGACGCCTTTTACGGCACCGATGCCCTGCCCGAGGATGACGGCGCCACCCGCGGCGGCGGCTTCAACCCGGTCCGCGGCGCCAAGGTGATTGCGGCCGCGCGGGCCTTCCTCGACAAGGCGGTGCCGCTCGCCAAGGGCTCGCACGCCGACGCCATCGGCTATCGCGTCGCCTTCGGAGTCCTGACTGTCTCGCTCGCCAACGGCAGCGATACC
>CAIUCF010000711.1 GCA_903897565.1 uncultured Rhodospirillales bacterium
CGGTACCGGTACCGGTCGCGAAGCCCGCCCCGGCCGCCAAGCCCGCCGAGTCGACGAAGCTTCGCCGGCTCGGCGGCAAGCCGTTGCCGCTCAGCCTCCATGTCGGCGATCATCAGGGCGGCAGCCGCCTCGTGTTCGGCTGGCCGAAAACTGTCGCCGGGCAGTTGACGCAAGGCGAGGGCAAGGCGACCCTCGCCTTCGAACGCCCGGCACGGCTCGACGTCAAGCGGGCCAATGCCGCCCTGCCGGCGCCGTTGCGGCCCCTGGTCCTGGCCGCGGACAAACACAGCCTCCGCTTCACCCTGCCGCCCGGCAGTCAGGCCAGCCTGAGCCAGGATGGGCTCAAGCTCGTCGTCGACGTCTCCGCCGCGCCACCGCCGCCCGCAGTGACGAAACCCGTCGCTGTCGCCCCGAGCCCGGCCACGCCGAGCCACACCGCCCCGCCGGTCGCGGCAGCAACCAGCCCGGCACCGTCACCCCCGCCCGCCGCTGCGCCGGCGGCCACGCCGGGCAGCCTCCCCTCGGCCGCAGCCACCGCCGCGATCACCGCGGGCCTGATCGCCGCGCGTGCCGACGAGGGCAAGAGCGGCATCGATATCGGCACGACGCCGACCGAGACCAATATCGGCGGCAGCTTCGGCGGCGGTTCCGGCCTGCGGCTGATCTGGAGCCTCGCCGGCGATGGCCTGACCCTGCGCTTCGAGTGGCCGCAACCGGTCTCGGCAGCCGTGTTCCGGCGCGGCACCGGTGTCTGGATCGTGTTCGACCAGGAGGCGAGTCTCGACCTCAGCCGCTTTCAGTCGCAGAACCTCCCCGTCGTGACCGCGCTCGATCAGGTTCCGGTGCCGGGCGCAACGGCGTTCCACCTCGGTGTCTGGGCTGGGTTCAATCCCCAGGTCTCGCGCGCCGGCAATACCTGGATCATCGGGCTGAGAAACGGCCCCACCCATCCCGATGCGCCGGTGCAGCCGCGGCTCGAAGACGCCAATGACGGCACGGATATGCTGTTTCCGGTGCTCGATCCGTCGCAACCGATCGCCCTTACTGACGCCGACACCGACGAACAGCTGGTCGTGATCCCGCTGCCCGAGCTCGGGCAGGGCGTCGACACCCAGGTGTCCATCCCCGATCTGCGCGTGCTCGCGACCAATCAGGGCCTGGTCTTGCGGCCGATCAGCGACGGCCTTTCCATCCGTTCCGAAGCCCAGGATGTCGCGATCTCGGCGCCCGGCGGCCTGCTGGTCTCGACCGAGGTCGATCGCCGTGCGGTGCGCGCGGTCGCGATCGGCAAGCACGAGGCGCTGGTCGATTTCCCCGCCTGGCGCGGCAAGCACGACAGCGGCGACGATCTTTTCAAGATGCGGCAGTCGCTGCAGCACGCGATCCTGGACGCGGATCAGCCCAGCAAGACCGCGGCCCGCGCCAATCTCGCCAAATTCTACGTTGCCAACAGCCTCGGCGCCGAGGCACTCGGCGTGCTCGCCGCGATCGAGAAGGACGACGCCGAGGCCTTCGACGATCCGCAATTGCGCGCAATCCGCGCGGTCGCCGCGGAAATGATGGATCGGCCGGCCAGCACGCGCGCCGATCTCAAGGACAAGATCTTCGACGACGTTCCCGACGCGGTGCTGTGGCGTGCCGCGGCGGCCGCCGACCAGCAGGATTGGGGCGCGGCGGTCGCCGGCTACGAGCAGGCCGCGGCACGGCTGAACGACTATCCGGCGCCGATCCGCCGCCGGCTCCAGCTCAAGTTTGCCGAGGCCCTGCTCGACAACCACCCGGACGACAAGGATCCGCAACGCGACAAGAAGATGGCGGCTGCGCGCGACGAATCCCAATCCTTGGTCAACAGCGTCATGGCGAACGATCCGATAGAAGCCGAAAGCGATGC
>CAIUCF010000712.1 GCA_903897565.1 uncultured Rhodospirillales bacterium
CCTCGCGCTGTTCACGATCGTGCCGCTCTCGTTCCAGGGCGTTCTCGGCCTGAACGGCATGCTGGCCGGCCCGATCGTCGATGGCTCCGGCGTCGCCCAGGCGATGGGCGCGATGGTCGGCGGCGGTCACATGATCACGCAGATCTTCGTCATGCTCATGATCCTCGCCCTGCTGCTGTCGATCATGACGGCGATGGCGGGCTCCTCGCGCACCTTGTACCAGGGCTCGGTCGATGGCTGGCTGCCGCGCTACCTCAGCCGCGTCAATGATCACGGCGCGCCGGTCGCCGCGATGTGGACCGATCTGGTGTTCAACCTCTGCGTCCTGGCGATCGCCTGCGCCGACGCCACCAGCTTCTTCTTCATCCTGGCGGTGTCGAACGTCGGCTACATCATCTTCAACTTCCTGAACCTCAACGCCGGCTGGATCCATCGCATCGACAGCGGCAATGTTCCCCGCCCCTACAAGGCCTCGAACATCCTGCTCGGCCTCGGTGCGCTGTTCGCCTTCGTCAACGTCGTGTTCATGGGCGCAGGCGCCAAGGTCTGGAACCCGCAGGCGCTGTGGGCCGGCCTGATCTGGGCGGCGCTGATCCTGCCGGTGTTCATCTTCCGGCACTATGTCCAGGACAAGGGCAAGTTCCCCGACCAGATGCTCGAGGACCTCCACGTCAGCGGCGGGGCGCTCAGCATCAAGAAGGCTGGTATCCTGCCCTTCGCGACGCTCGCCGCCGGCGTCGTGGTGCTCCTGATCTCGAACTGGTTCTTCAAACTCTAACCGACCTCATGCCACCCACCGCGGGGTAAATCTCCGCGGTGGGCTCCCGACTTCGGCGCCGGGAGCTTTTGCCACAAACAAGGGAGACGACACGTGACGCTGTCCTGGAGAACCTCGACCCTGGCGAGCCGCCATATCGCACTGGGCTCGAAGCTTGAAGACTGGAGCGGCATGGGAACCGCCTGGAGCTACGACAAGGACCCCCACGAAGAACATGTCGCGATCCGCACCAAGGCGGGCCTCATGGATGTCTCGGGCCTCAAGAAGGTCCATCTCGTCGGGCCGCATGCCCATGCCCTCGTCCACGAGGCGACGACCCGCGACATCACCAAGATCTATCCTGGCAAATCCGCCTATGCCTGCATGCTGAACGAGCGCGGGCACTTCACGGATGACTGCATCCTCTATCGCACCGGCCCCAATTCCTGGATGGTCGTGCACGGCTCCGGTTCGGGCCACGAGGAACTGACGCGCGCCTCCAAGGGCCGCAACGTCGCCGTGCTGTTCGACGACGATCTCCACGATCTCTCGCTGCAGGGCCCGCTGGCGGTCGATTTCCTGGCGAAATACGTCCCCGGCATCCGGGACCTGAAATACTTCCACCACACCCCGGCCACGCTGTTCGGCAAGCCGGTGACGATCTCGCGCACCGGCTATACCGGCGAGCGCGGCTACGAGATCTTCTGCAAGGGCGACGACGCGCCGGTGATCTGGGACACCATCCTCGCCGAGGGCAAGGAGCAGGGCATCATCCCCTGCCGCTTCACCACCCTCGACATGCTGCGGGTCGAGAGCTACCTGCTGTTCTACCCCTTCGACAATTCGCAGATGTACCCGTTCGCCGACGAGGTGCCGGGCGACAGCCTGTGGGAACTCGGGCTCGACTTCACGGTCTCGCCGGGCAAAATCGGCTTCCGCGGCTTCGAGCAGCATTACAAGCTCAAGGGTAAGGAGCGCTTCAAGATCTTCGGTGTCCTCGTCGACGGCAAGCAGCCGACCAACGAAGGCGACGAGCTCTGGGCCGACGGCAAGAAGGTCGGCGTCATCACCTGCGGCATGTACTCGACCTTGACCGAGAAATCGATGGCTATCGCCCGCTTCGACGTGCCCTACGCCGTCCACGGCACCAAGCTCGAAGTCCGCGGCAAAGTCGTCAACGGTCCGGCGATCGCCCATACCCTGCCCTTCGACGACCCGCAGAAGAAGAAGCGGACGGTGGTGGGCTAGGAACGGACGGTAGATAGACCATGCCTACGATCCCGCCTTCCCCCTACAAGAGCCGCCCGGTCTATACGGGTCTGTCCTGGGTTGCCGGCGCCCGCCGGCACCTGATCGCCGCAGAGGGGGAAGGGGCGCTCGCCGCCCTCGACCTCCTGGCGGCAGCGGACGCCGATATCAAAAGCCGGACCACCCTGCTCTATACCCCCGGCGGCTCCAAGCCGCAGGGCCATGGCGCCAAGCTGGCGGCGCTGCTGCCCGGCGAAGCCCATGAATTCCCGAGCATCGAGACCCTGCTGTTCCGCCTCAACGTCGAGCTGACCCGGGCCAATATGAGCACCCGCCTGTACACGACCGGCACCGAGGGCTTTCTCGGCCGGGTCGTCGCCTTGGCGCAGAGCCACGGCATCAACCCGATGAGCGTGGTGACCGAGCATCGCGGCTCGCTCGCCCGCCGGGTGCAATGCGTCCATTGCAAGGGCTTCATCGAAGGTGTCACCACCTCCATCGTGCCCTGCAGCCATTGCGGCATTTCCCTGTTCGTGCGCGATCACTATTCGCGCCGTCTCGGCGCCTTCCAGGGCGTCATCGTCGACGCCGAGGTCCCGGGCGATGTGCCGGCGGCCGAGGAGGCCTATCCATGATCCACGCCCATGATATCCGCGTGCGGGTCACGGCGATCGAGGATGTCGCCGCCCGCACCAAGCGCTTCCGCTTCGAGCCGGTTGATGGCGGCAGTCCGCCCCTGTTCGCTGGCGGCGCCCATATCACGGTCGCCCTCGGCGACGACGACGGCGCCATCCGCAATCCGTATACGCTCTCGGGCTCGCCCCAGGATCGCGGCGGCTACGAGATCACCGTACTGCGGACCACGGATTCCCGAGGCGGCTCAGCCTTCCTCCATGAACAGGTTCGGGTCGGCCAGGAGCTCTCGATCTCCGCCCCCATCAACCTGTTCCCGATCAACTTTCTCGCCCGGCGCCACCTGCTGATCGCCGGCGGCATCGGCATTACGCCGTTCCTGTCGATGACCGAGCAACTGGCCGATCTCGGTCAGAATTTCGAGCTGCATTACGCTATGACCTGCAGCGGCGCCGCGCCCTACGAGGCCCAGCTTCGGTCCAGGCTCGGCCGCCGTTTCCATCGCTATTGCAGCGACAGGGGCGAGCGGATCGATCTGGAGACCCTGCTCGCGGGTCAGCCGCTCGGCACCCATCTCTATGTCTGCGGCCCGGAACGCCTCATCGACGCCACCATCGCCATGGCGACGAGTCTCGGCTGGCCGTCAGAGAACATCCATTTCGAGCGCTTCGCCGGGCCGCCGCCGGGCGATCCGTTTACGGTCCGGCTCGCCAAATCGGGCCAGACCGTCACCGTCGGCCAGCACCAGACCCTGCTCGAGGCCCTGGAACGCGCCGGGGTGGAGCCGCCCTCGCTGTGTCGTGGCGGCGCCTGCGGCCAATGCGAGCTGCCGGTGCTCTCCGCCGAGGGCGAATTGCTGCATTACGACCACTTCCTGTCGGAAGAAGCCCGCGCCGCGGGGCACTCGATCATGACCTGCGTGTCGCGGCTGAAGGGCCGCGAACTGGTTCTCGATTTCTGAGCTTGAGGAACAACCAATGAGCCTCGCCTTTCGCGATGAGACGTTCCGCGACGATTTCACCTTCTACAACAGCCCGGCGGCGATCCGCCGCTTCCCCTTTCCGTTCGACCGCGACGAGTACATGTACTCGGTCAACATCGAACCGCATGTGAAGGGTCCGGTCGGCTCGGTCGTCGAGTTCCCGATCGATATCGACGAGCATTACGTCGCCGAGATGAAGGAGCGGGCGCTGGTCCTGCAGCAGGATCCGCTGCGCTGCCAGTCGCTGCCGCACATGATCACGGCGGAATGGGATCTGGTCGAGCTGCTGATGACCTCGATGGCGGAATCCTATCCGCAATGGTTCTCGCTGACCCGCGACGGCGACCGCTGGCACTGGATCAACAGGCCGCTGGAGATCGACCAGAAATTCACCTTCGGCGACGTCGCGACCCTGCCCTATCCGCCGATGGAATACATCACCCGGCAGTGCCAGGGCGATTTCTCCCTGCTCGACCAGCGTGAGGACAATCTCTGGATGGATGCCGGGATCGCGACGACCCAGGCCGACTGGTCGCTGGATTTCGACATCGGCATGAACTTCATGGAATGGCACGCCCCGGTGCCGTTCGCCCATCAGATGGGCGTGTTCGAGCGCGCGCTGAAATACCTGCTCAACCTGCAGCTCGGACGGCCGGTGCGCCGCCTCAACTGGACGATGACGATCAACCCGCGTCTCGACACCAGTCCCGAGCAATACCCGCATTGGGGCAAGGATCGCACCCAGGTCACGCCCGAGAATGCCGGACAGAAGGTCCATCTCCGCGTGGAGCTGCAAGGGTTGTGGCGACTGCCGCGCTCGAACGCGATCGTGTTCTCGATCCGCGGCTATCTCGCCTCGCTGCAAGAACTCTCGACCTCGCCGAAATGGGCGCGCCGGCTCAGCCGGATCCTGAAATCGCTGCCCGACGAGATCGCCGACTACAAGGGCCTGACCCGGCACCGCCCGCTCTCGATCGCCTGGCTCTCCCGGTTCGAAGACGGCTCGCCGACGACACCGGGCTGCGGGCCGGACTGAGCGCCGGCCCGCAAGCTCCCTGCCCTATTCCGCAGCGGTCAGCGCGAAGCCCTCGTAACCCTTTGCGACCACCTCTTCGCAGACTTGGCGATAGGTGCCGACACCGCCGGCATAGGGCGTGAACATCCGCAGTTTGCCGGGAATATTCGTGCCCGTGTACCAGGACTCGACCAGCGGGTAGAGGGTCGCGTGGCCAAGATCATGGACCTGCTGCACCCAGGCGGCCTCTGCCTCCGGCGTCGGCTCGATGCTCTTGACACCCCGCGCCGCCATGAACTTCAGGCAATCGGTGACCCAGTCGACATGCTGCTCGATCGAGGTCAGCATGTTGCTGAGCACCGACGGGCTGCCGGGTCCGGTGATGGTGAAGAAGTTGGGGAAGCCCACGGTCGAGATGCCGAGATAATTGCGTGGCCCTTCCGCCCATTTGTCGCGTAGCGCCACGCCGCCCTTGCCGCGGATATCGAGCCGCAGCAGCGGCCCGGTGATCGCGTCGAACCCGGTCGCGAAGATGATGACGTCGAGGTCGTAATGGGCGTCACGCGTCTGTATTCCGGTAGCGGTGATCGTCTCGATCGGTGCCTGGCGGATATCGACCAGGGTGACGTTGTTGCGAATGAAGGTCTCGGCGTAGCCGGTATCGACGCACATCCGCTTGGTGCCGATCGGGTGATCCTTGGGCGTCAACCGGTCGGCGATCACCGGATCCTTGACCTTTTCGCGGATCTTGCGCTCGACGAACTCCGCAGCGGTCCGATTGGACTCCAGATCCATCAGCAGATCCGGGTAGGTCATGATGAAGTTGAACCCGCCTTCGGCCCAGGCCGCCTCGTAGTCGCGCTCCCGGATTTCCGGGCTTTGCTCCTTGGCTGACTTGCCGTTGCTGATAAAGGGAATGCCGATCTGGCTGTAGCGCGCCGCCTGGCGCCAGGCGTCATACTTGGCCTTGATCGCGTCGCGCTGGTCAGCCGAGAGCGGCCCGTTCCAGGACGGCACGCTGTAGTTTGGCGTGCGCTGGAACACGTAGAGGTGTCCGGCCACCGGGGCGATCGCAATCGTCGACTGCACGCCCGACGAGCCGGTGCCGATGATGCCGATGCGCTTGCCCGCGAGATCGACGGGGTGATGCGGCCAATGGCCGGTGTGATACCACTCGCCCTTGAAATCCTCGATGCCGGGATAGCGCGGCACCGCCGGCGCCGAGGCGAGGCAGCCGACGGCGCTGATCAGGAAGCGCGCCGTCGCCCGTTCGCCGGCCGCAGTGCGGACTTCCCAGCGTTCCATCGCTTCGTCGTAATGCGCCGAGACCACATCGGTTTCGAACTGGATGTCGCGGCGCAGATCGAAACGATCGGCGGCATGCTGGGCATAGGCCAGGATCTCGGATTGCGGGGCGTAGCGCTCCGTCCAGTTCCAGTCCTGCTCCAGCTCCTTCGAGAACGAGAAGGAATAGGTCATGCTCTCGGTGTCGCAGCGGGCGCCGGGATAGCGGTTCCAGTACCAGGTACCGCCGACATCGGTGCCGCGCTCGTAGACCCGGGC
>CAIUCF010000713.1 GCA_903897565.1 uncultured Rhodospirillales bacterium
CTCACCGCCGCGCTCAGCGCCTCGCCGGCCTGGTCCTTGGCTTGTGCTGTCACCGAACCGCCGACGGCGAAGCTGATCAGGCCGTCGCCGTAGAAATCCAGGGTCGCGATCGTGCCCGAGGCCAGCACGACCCGGCCCAGCCGGGCGGCGATGACGCCGTTGTTCGCGACACCGGGTGCCACCAGCCCGGCGAGGCCTTCCTGGCCGATCGAGATCGAACCGTCATTGACGATGCTGGCGTCCGGTTTGCCGGCCTGATCGAGCATCAGCGCGCCGCCTTTGGCGAAGGCCTGCAGCGCGGCCTGCGAGGCCGTCGCCGTCGAGGCGACGATCGAGGCGACGTCGACATGGGATCCGGGGCCGAACCAGATGCCGTTGGGGTTGGCCAGGACCACCTGGCCGTTCGACTTCAGGCTGCCGAAGATCTGCGAGGGGTCGGCACCGACGACCTGGTTGAGGGTCAGCGAACTGCTGGTCGGCTGATTGATGGTGACGGTGTGGCCGGCCGCGATCGAGAAACCGTTCCACATGATCGCCGTCCGTGCGGTGGCGGTGTCGATCTGCAGCGACGCCGCGTCCGGCTGGCTGATGATGGCGGTGCCGAGCGCGACCCGGCCGCCATCGGGCAGCGTGGCGTCGGCGGCGTTGGCGGGACGGAGACCGGCGAACCCGCTCAGTCCTGCTAGGGACAAGGCAAGGGCGGTGCCGCCGAGGGCACGCCGATTGCGGCTGAAGAAACTGCGATGTCCCAAAGCGAGGCCTCCGGGTCGGCGTCGTTCGATACTGGGCGATACCCTCGCTGTGGTTGTATCACCAAAAATCGGATTCGCGAGTCTGGAAGCGTGCAATGGCCACGAGGGCGGACAGAATAGCCCATGCCTGGTGACAGTTTTGCCGCCGACGCGGTGGGCGGCTGGGCTGCCCTCGTGCCCTTGTCCCCGATCTCCGCTTCATCGATATTCGCGGCCATGCCTGCCGATACCGAGCCCCTGTTCCGCGACGCCTTTGCCTGGCACCAACAGGGCCGGATCGATGACGCCAGACGGCTCTATCAGCAGATCCTCGCCCTGGAGCCCGATCATCCCAAAGAGCTGCATCTGCTCGGGGTCGTCGCGGCGCAGGAGGGGGAACTGGAGACGGCGGTCGGGCTGCTGCAGCGCGCGGTCGCCGTCGCGCCTGACGCGGCAGGGGCGTGGCGCGATCTCGGCGCGGCGCTGCTTGGGCTCGGTCGTCACGACGCGGCGCTTGCCGCGCTCGATCACGCCGTCGCGCTGAAGCCGGCGCTGGCGGTGGCGCATTTCCACCGCGCTTCGGTGCTGGCCGAGCTCAACCGTCGCGTGGAAGCCGTCGCCGCTTACGATCGCGTCCTCGACCTGACGCCCGACGACCCGCAGGCGCATTACAATCGCGGCATCGTCCTGGCGGAACTGCAGCGTTTCGAGGCGGCGCTGGCGAGCTATGACCGGGCGCTGGCGCTCGATCCCGCAGACGGCAACGCCCATCGCAACCGCGCCCTCGTCCTGGTCGAGCTCAAACGCTTCGATGCCGCGCTCGCCGCCTTCGACGCGGCGCTCGCGTTGCTGCCCGCGGATCCCGGATTGCTCGTCCAGCGCCTCGATGCCAAGCTCCGGCACTGTCGATGGGACGATCTGGATGCCGAGCTCGCCGCCGTCGCCGTCGCCGTCGAGGCTCCAGGCGCGGTGTGTGAGCCGTTCGCGCTGCTGGCTGCGATCGATGATCCGGCGCTGCTGCGACGCGCCGCCGCGAACTACGTTGCTGCGCACTGCCCGCCGGACCCGGCGCTGGGGCCGCTGGTGACGGTCGCGCGCGGCGGGCGGCTGCGCCTGGGCTATTTCTCCACCGATTTCCACGATCACGCGCTGGCCTATCTGGCGGCCGATCTGTTCGAATGCCATGACCGCAGCGCGTTCGAGCTCGTCGCCTTTTCCCTCGGCCCGGAGTCCGATTCGCCGATGCGGCACCGGCTCGTCGCGGCGTTCGACAGTTTTCTGGACTTGCGCGACGCGAGGGATATCGACGTCGCCCGCCGGGCCCGCGCCCTCGGGATCGACGTCGCGATCGACCTCAACGGGTTCACGACCGGGGCTCGCGAGGGGGTCTTCGCTCTGCGGGCGGCGCCGATCCAGGTGGCGTATCTCGGCTATCCGGGCACCATGGCGGCCCCCTATATCGACTACCTGATCGCCGACCGCTGCGTGATCCCGGATGAAGCGCGGCCGCATTACGCCGAGAAGATCGTCTACCTGCCGCACAGCTACCAGGCGAACGACCGCCAGCGGCCGATCGCGGCGGGGGAGGTCACCCGCGCGTCCGCCGGCTTGCCGGCCGATGGTTTCGTGTTCTGTTGTTTCAACAATAATTACAAGATCATGCCGCAGGTGTTCGCGGTGTGGATGCGGCTGCTGGGAGCGGTGCCGGGCAGCGTGCTGTGGTTGCTCGGCGACGGCACGACCGCGGCCAATCTGCGTTGCGAAGCGGCCGCGCGCGGGGTCGATCCCGCGCGCCTGGTCTTTGCCCCGCGCCTGGCCTACGCCGAGTACCTCGCGCGCTATCGCCTCGCCGATCTCTTCCTCGACACCCTGCCCTACAACGCCCACACCACCGCGAGCGACGCGCTGTGGGCCGGGTTACCGGTGCTGACCTGCGCCGGGCAATCGTTCCAGGCACGGGTGGCGGCGAGCCTGTTGCTGGCAGTCGGGTTGCCGGAGCTGGTGACCTCGGACCTCGGCGCCTATGAAGCCGAGGCGCTGGACCTGGCGCTGCGGCCGACGCGGCTCGCCGCGCTTCGGGCCAGACTGATCGCGAACCGGTCGACGGCAGCGCTGTTCGATACCCCCGGGCTCGCGGGCGCGCTCGAAGCCGGCTATGTCCGAATGTGCGACCGCCGCCAAGCGGGTCTGCCGCCCGCGGACCTCGTCATCGCAGTATGACGTTCGCGGTCCCGCGGATTACGCCGCGTTCGCCGACCGCCCGCATACGGTTAGTTAATCATCTTACCTAAATATGTCCGCATGGTGGTTGCGGCGCCGCCGCCTGGTCGCGAAACGACCGGCCTCGCGGGTTCCTGGCGTCGTCGCTGCTCTGTCACCGTCAAGGACAGCTGGAGAAGAATAGACATGCCTGGTGAGACTCCCGCCCCCGCGAGCACCGCAGCCCCGGAAGCCGTCGCCGCGTTTCTCGGCGACAAGGAATCGATGGCCGTCGTCCGTGAGTGCTTCCGCCAGCTCGAGAATGCCGAGCCCTATGTCGGCAGCGGCTCCATCACGACCGCGATCGACGCCCTCGCCAAGACGCCTTCGCCACGAATCCTGCTCGTCGATATCTCCGGGATCGCCGATCCTCTGGCGCAGGTGCATCGGCTCGCCGATGTCTGCGACCCCTCGACCGCGGTGGTCGTCGTCGGCGACCGCAACGATGTCGTGCTCTATCGCAACATGAAGGATCTCGGCATCGTCGAGTATCTGTTCAAGCCGCTTACCCTCGACCTGACCTTGCGGGCCTGTCGCGCCTGCCGCGCCGACCCGGGTGCGGCCGCCTCCGCTGTCGATGGCCGCAAAGGCAAGCTGGTGACCATCATCGGCGTTCGCGGCGGGGCGGGATCGACCACTGTGGCCGTGAACATGGCCTCGTATTTCGCCACCCAGCTGAGCCGGGATGTCGCCCTGCTCGATCTCGATCTGGTCGGCGGCGACGCCGCCTTGCAGCTCGACGTCGCGGCATCCGACGGGCTGCACGAGGCGCTCGCGCATCCCGATCGCATCGACGAGTTGTTCGTCACGCGCGCCGCGATCAAGGTCGGGCCGAAACTGCACCTGTTCGCGGCGACCGAACCCCTCGGCGATACCAAAATCCTCGATGACCAGGCGATCATGAAGCTGCTCGGGTATCTGCAGCAGCGGCATCGTTATGTCTTCGTCGATGCCCCCGTCACCGCCGGCATCCATCTCGACCGTCTGATCGCAGTGTCGGGCACGATCGTGCTGGTGGCGGAGCCCAGCCTGATCGCCGCCCGCGAGATCGGACGCTGGCAGGACAAGATTGCGACGCTGCGGCCGGCGGCCAATATCTGTCGTATCCTCAACAAGGCAGGGGAGCCGGGCGGCCTGTCGACCTCGGATTTCGCTGCTGCGAGCGGCCACCCGGTTACGCTCACGATTCCCGCGGACGCCGAAATTCTACGCGGCGCGAATTCCGGCATCCCGGCAATCACGGATTCGGCGGCGTTGCGCCGGGCGCTCGGCCCGCTGATCCGCGATTTGACCGGTGAAATCGACAGCGAACCGCGCTCGCTGCTGTCACGGATGCTTGGCAAGTGACGCCGCCGTTCGGCCGCCGCGCCTCGCCACCGACGCCGCCGGCAGACCTCCCCGCCGTCGCTGCAGATCCGCAACCTGCGGCCGTCGCGCCTGAGGTCGTGGCGCCGCCGCCGGCCCCTGCGGCGGCACCGATCCGGCTGCCGCCTGTCCCCGAGCCCGAAGCGCCTTGGATCGGGATCGATGCCCAGCGCGAGGGACGCCATCCGCCGGAGGTAATCCGCGATCTCGTCCTTGCCAAGCTCGATCCGGTGGCCGCCGCGCGCTGCACCGACATCGAACTCGAGCGCATGCTCGAACGCATGATCGTGACCGCTGCCGACCAGCACAGCGTGCTGCTCAATAGCGACGAGCAGCACGTCATCACACGCGACCTCGTCAACGACATCATGGGGCTCGGCCCGCTCGAGCGCCTGCTGCATCAGGAGGACATCACCGACATCCTGGTGAACGGGGCGGGGCACGTCTATGTCGAGCGCCACGGCAAGCTCGAACTCACCGAGATCCGCTTCCGCTCCGACGCCCATGTCGTCCACATCGCCCATCGCATCGCCGCATCGGTCGGCCGCCATGTCGATGTTTCCAGCCCGATGCTCGATGCCCGGCTCGCCGATGGCAGCCGGGTCAATGTCATCGTGCCGCCGGTCAGCATCGATGGCCCGTGCATCTCGATCCGCAAATTCTCCCACGCCTTCATCGGGCTCGAGGACATGGTCAAGCTCGACAGCCTGTCGCCGCAGCTCGCGCGCTTCCTCGACATCGTCTGCCATTGTCGCCTGAATATCGTCATTTCCGGGGGTACCGGCTCGGGCAAGACGACCCTACTCGGCGCCATGTCGCGGTTCATCGATGCCAGCGAGCGGACGATCACAATCGAGGATTCGGCCGAATTGCGGCTGCAGCAACCCCATGTGATCCGGCTTGAGACGCGGCCGCCGAGTCTCCAGGGCGAGGGCGAAATCACCCAGCGCGATCTCCTGCGCAA
>CAIUCF010000714.1 GCA_903897565.1 uncultured Rhodospirillales bacterium
GAAAGGTGTCGGTCGAGGATTGCGACATGTTGACGTGATCATTGGGATGGATCGGCTTCTTGCTGCCGAGAACGCCGCCGGCCAACCGGATTGCGCGATTGGCGATCACTTCGTTGGCGTTCATGTTGGTCTGGGTGCCGCTGCCGGTCTGCCAGACGCTCAAGGGGAATTCGTTGTCCCAGCGACCTTCGATCACCTCGTCGGCCGCCGCGACGATCAGGGCCGCAAGCTCGCCCGGCAGTAGGCCGAGGTCGCGGTTGGTCTGCGCCGCCGCCTTCTTCAGGATCCCAAGCGCCCGGACCATCTCGCGCGGCATCCGCTCCGTGCCGTTGGCGAAATGCAGCAACGAGCGCTGGGTCTGCGCGCCCCAGAGCCGGTCCGCCGGCACCGCGATCGGACCCATGCTGTCGGTCTCGATCCTTGTCTCCGATCCGGGCTCCGTCATGTCGCTACCCTTTCGTCACGGCCTAGTTCGCCAGAGTGCGATGGACCTCCGCGAGCAACTCGTATGAGCGCAGGCGGGCTTTCGGATCGAAGACGTTGCACGCGACCATGAGCTCATCCGCCCCGGTCTTGGCCAGAAACCGCTCGAGCCCGTCGCGGACCGTCTGCGGGCCGCCGACAATGGCACAGCTCAGCATGCCGCTGACATGGGCCTTTTCGCCCGGCGTCCAGTAGGTTTCGATGTCGTCGATCGGCGGCAGCATCAGGCCCCGCGTGCCACGGATCAGGTTGGTGAAAGCCTGCTGCGCCGTCGTGAACAGGCGCTTGGCCTCGGCATCGGTCTCGGCGACGACGACGTTGAGACCGACCATGGCATACGACTGTTGACGCTCCGCCGAAGCCTGGAAGCGACCGCGATAGATCGCCAGCGCATCCATCAGCTGCTCGGGCGCGAAATGCGATGCGAAGGCGTAGGGCAGCCCCAGATGGGCGGCGAGCTGGGCGCCGTACAGGCTGGAGCCGAGAATCCACAGCGGCACGTTGAGACCGGTCCCAGGCACCGCCTGCACCACCTGCCCTTCCTTCAGAGGCCCGAAGAACAGCTGCAGCTCGACGACATCCTGGGGGAAGCGTTCGGCGCCTGAAGGATCGCGGCGCAGCGCCCGCCAGGTGTACTGGTCGGTGCCCGGCGCGCGGCCGAGGCCGAGATCGATGCGGTCGGGGTAGAGCGAGGCGAGCGTGCCGAACTGTTCGGCGATCACCAGCGGCGAATGATTGGGCAGCATGATGCCGCCGGCGCCGACGCGAATGGTCTTGGTGCCCTCGGCGACATAGCCGATGACGACCGCGGTCGCGGCGCTGGCGATCCCGATCATGTTGTGGTGCTCGGCGAGCCAGTAGCGCCGATAGCCCCAGGTCTCGGCATGCTGCGCCAGCTCTCGCGCCCGCCGGATGGCGTCTCCGGGCGTCGATCCGAGCGGGACAGGGGCGAGATCGAGGATCGAGATGTCTGCCATGGGGAAGCGTCTTTCGTACAACCGCGGTTCTCCCTTAAATAGGGTGGTTTCACC
>CAIUCF010000715.1 GCA_903897565.1 uncultured Rhodospirillales bacterium
CGCGCGGCATGCTGGGCGACGATGATCCGGCAGTTTTACCTCGAGCCGCCTCAGAACTTGAAGACCGCCTTCGCCAGGCCGGTATGGCTCTGGAACTTGTCGCGGATTTCGCCGTCATACTCGAAGCCGAGCTCGAAACTGTCGCTGCGCTTCAAGGTCAGGTTGGCGCCGACGATGGCAGCGTCGGGCGCGACGCGGGTCGTGGAGCTGGTAAAGGCGACGCCGCCGATCACGCCGCTGACCGGGATGGCGCCATCGGTATAGTCGTGCATCCAGCCGAGCTTGACCGAGGGCAGGATCGTGCCGATCGGCGACATGAACTGGGTGACGAACTTGACACCCATCTCCTGGCTGAAGGAATCCGTCGAGAGACTGCCGACACGGAGATCGGCGACACCGGCGCCGTGTTCGGTATAGCCCGGATTCTCGATATGGATTTCACGCAGGCCGAAATACGGCGTCGCCGTGGCATTGCCCCAGAGCGGCACCGAATAGCCGACGCGGAGATTGGCGAGGTATTGCTGGCCGTCGTAGCTGGCCTGAGCGTTCTTGGCGAGGAAGCCGATCGCGCGGGTCTGCTTGTAGTGATTGTAGCCGAAGCCGACCTGGCCATCGATCGCGAGGCGATTGTTGAAGCCCGTCGGCCGCCAGGTGCCGTAGCCGAGCCCCTGATAGCTGTTGAGATGGGTGTTGCTGCCGGCGAGCGCGTCGCGGCCATCGGCCTGGCTGGTGACCCAGCTGACCGCGGCGCCGAGCAGCAGCTGCTCGCTCTGCTTGGCGTCGAAGCCGAACATCAGCCCATAGGTGTCGGCGTTATAGGCCGAGGCCCCCGCGGAGCTGTCGCGTGACGCGGTATTGGCCAGCACCTGGCCCCAGAGCGCGCCAGTCTGCGCCCCGGAGCCGGCGGCAAGGCCACGCTCCGGATTGTTGCCGTCGAGCGCGGCCGTCTGGATTTCCTGATGCTCGACGATGGCGTTGAGCGCCGGCGACGTCGCCACGGTGACGACTTGGGGCGTCAGCTGGCTCGGTGAGAGCTGAGTAATCGCCGTTTGCTGCTGCTCCTGCGGCAGGGTCGCCAGCGGGACGAGGACGGTGTTGATGAAATCGGTCGAGGTCGGATTGTTGTTCGCGACGACCTGGTCGAGCGCCGCGCCGGTGCCGACCGCGGCGCCGCCGGTGGCGAGGCCGAGTTCGGTATAGCTGCTCGACGGCGGCGGCGGCGTCGTGCCGCTGTTCAGAGTCAGGATCAGGTCGTTGAAGCCGGCCGCGCTGATCGTCGACAGGCCGATCGTATAGCCCGTCGCCGAAGCTGTCACGCCGCTCGCCGTCAGCGCATCGCCGGCCTGGACGATGGTGTAGGTCTGCCCGGCCGCCAGCGCGTTCGCGCCGATCGGCACTACGGTGATCGAACCGCCGGTCAGGCTCGCCGAGCCGCTGACGAGCAAATTGCCGTAGAGGCTGGTCGAGGTCGCCCCGATCAGCAGGCCGCCGCCGGTCTGCGAGAAGTTGCCGGTCACCCGCACGGTGTTGTTCAGCTGGAGCGTGGCGCCGCTGTTGATCAG
>CAIUCF010000716.1 GCA_903897565.1 uncultured Rhodospirillales bacterium
AAGGCCGGCTTCTGCCAATCGCGGCGCAGTCAGGCGCCGCAGCTGCGCCAGCAGCTGCCGGGCTGGAGCGGGCATATCGAAAGCTGGCTCGACCAGCGCGACATTCCGGTGCATCTGATCCGCTACGAGGATCTGAAGGCCGATCCCGTGACCGTGTTCACCGCGGCACTGGCCTTCGCCGGCTATCCCGCGGACGAGGAGCGCATCGCCCGCGCCGTGCGACTGGCCGATTTCGCGACCCTGCAGGCACAGGAGCAGACGCATGGCTTCCGCGAGGCGCGGGCGGAGGCCCGGTTCTTCCGCCGCGGTGAGACCGCGGCCTGGCGCGAGGAGCTGAGCGCCGCGCAGATCGCCCGCATCGAGACCGCCCATGCCGAGGTGATGTCACGTCTCGGCTATCCCTGGGCTGCGGCGCAGGATATATCCGGAGCGCAGATCACACTGGCGCAGGAGGGGGCCACGCGGCAATGACGATGATCCGGAGAGCCGGTCAATGGATGACGGCACAGGTCGGCGACGAGCTGCTGATGATGAGCCCTGAGCACGAACATTATATCGGCCTCACCGAGGTCGGCGCCCATATCTGGTCGCTGCTCGAGACGCCGATCAGCGTTGACGCGCTGTGCGCCCGGCTGCTGGCGGAATTCGACGCGACACCGGAACAAATCCGGAGCGAATCCGAGGATTTTCTGAAGGAACTCGCCAAACATGGCGCGATCACGCTGGATCCCGCGGCAGCTTCGTAGATTCGCGCAGGTCGATGGCCATCGCCGCGCCCTCGTGGTCGAGGCCGTGCTCTGGCTGGCGCTGGCCAGGATCGCGCTGCTGACGATGCCGTTTCAGAAGATCGCCCGTCATCTCGGGGCCTTTACATCGCCCGCAGAGGGCCGCGCCGCGGCGGTACCGGGCCAGGCCGCGCCGGAACAGGTCGCGCTCGCCGAGGAGATCGGCTGGGCGGTGACGCGCGCCGCCCGCCCTCTGCCGTTCAAGGCCGTCTGCCTGCCGCAGGCGATCGCCGCCAAGATGATGCTGCGCCGCCGCCGTGTCGCCAGCGTGATGTCGTTCGGCGTGGCGCGCGACGGCGACGGCGCCCTGGAGAGCCATGCCTGGCTCTCGGCGGTCGGGGTCGAGGTCACCGGCTACCCGATCGCCGCGCAATTCATCGAGATCGCCTGCTTCGTATGAGCGCGATTTTCGGGATCCTTCGCTTTGATGGTGAGATGGTCGACCGCCGCGCGGTCGAGCGCTGCCTCGCCACCATGCCGCATCGCATGCCCGACGGCCGGCGCGTGTGGTGCGACGAAGCCGTGGGCCTCGGCCACGGCTTGCTGCGCGTAACCCATGAGGACGCCTTCGATCACCAGCCGCTGAGCGACACCCGCGAGCCGATCACCCTGGTCGCCGATCTGCGCCTCGACAACCGCGAAGAGCTCGCTGCGACGCTGGGGATCGATTCGGCCAGCCTCGCGACCCAGCCCGACTCCGCCCTGCTGCTCGCCGCCTACCGGCATTGGGGCGAGGATTGCGCCCGCCACCTGCTCGGCGATTTCGTATTCGCCATCTGGGACGCGCGCACCCGCAAGCTGGTGCTCGGCCGCGACCACATGGGGCAGCGTCATGTGTTCTATCACCAGAGCAAGGATTTCTTCGCCTTCGCCACCGAGATCAAGGCGCTCTGGGCCTTGCCCGACGTGCCGCGGGTGTTGAGCGATGTCCGGATCGGCAAATTGCTGATGATGGATTTGGCCATCACCCCCGGCCTGACGCTCTACGACGAGATCTTCGGACTGCCCGGCGGCTCAACCATGACGATCTCGGTCACGGGCGCGACGGATCGGCGGATCTACTGGGAACCCCAGGCCGATCCCGCCCATCTCGGCCAGGACGAGGCCTATTACATCGCCGCCTATCGCCGAATTCTCGGCGAGGCCGTCGCCTGCCGCGTCCGCCGTGCCGCGGCGCCCCCCGGATTGATGCTGAGCGGCGGCTATGACAGCGCCGCGATCGCGGGGCTAGCCGGTCCGGTACTCACGCGGCAGGATCGCAAGCTGTTCGCCGTCGCCTCGACGATGCCCGCGGGTTATGTCGGCACCATCCGCCACGCCCGGCGCTGGGTCGAGCTGTGCGCCCGCCACATGCCCTGGCTTCAGCTTGAGCACATGACCCGGGAAGGCCTCGACCCCCTGCGCCATGTCGAGCGGGATTGCCTCGCCCTCGACGGCCCGGCCGGAACCTATCACTTCCTCCATGACGCCATTCACCGCCAGATCGCGGCCAAGGGAGCCCGCATGGTGATGGACGGCCATGGCGGCGACTACACGCTGAACCCGCGCGGCCAGCTGGCCCTGTCACGCTTGCTCAAGACGGGGCAGTGGCTGCGCTTCGCCCGTGAACTCGGCCCCTATCTGCGGCGCTCGGGCTATACCCCTTGGGCGACGATCAAGGGCGAGGTCATTCTCCAGCTGTTGCCCGCCGTGTTGCGCAACTGGCTGAAGCGCCTGAAGCACGGCAAGGCGCCGCCATGGGGGGCGCAGCCGATCGCCGCCGATTTCGCCCACGCGCTGCTCGAGACCGGCGCAATCGACCCGACCGGACTCTACGCCGCACCGCGCGACATTGGCGGGATGCGCGACAGGATGCACGCGACTTTGGCGAAGATCCGGAGCGGCGCATCGCCCGGCGGTGCGGCCGGCGCGGCGCGCAATGGGCTGTCCTTGACGCGACCATTCCACGACAAGCGCGTCGTCGAGCTGGCGCTCGCGATCCCCGAAGATCTCTACGTCAAGAACGGGCGGACCCGCTATCTCGCCTGCATGGCGCTGAACGACGTCTATCCGCCCGAATTCCAGGAACGCTCGCGGCTCAACGACGACCAGGTTCCAGACTTCCAGGCGATGGCGAAACGGATCGAGCCGGAGATGCTGATCGAACTGCAGCGAATGGAAACCTCGACAACGCTGTCACGCTACGTCGATTTCGCCAAAATCCGCCGCCTCCTCACCGCACGCGGCCCGGACGACCATAATTCCGGATGGGAACAAGAGACCCATACTGCGGTGCGCGGCTTGATGCTTGCCCGCTATATCGAGTGGTTCAGGCGCGACAATATCTGAACCGAGCCCTGGAACGACGCGTGCCGCCGACTACGATGGTGCGCCGTTGGAGTTCGCCGAAAAGAAGAATTCATGCGTGGCAGGTGTTTTAGCTGCGCGACTCGCGTGGTGATCGTCGCCCACGATGACCCGCGGCGTCGACCACTTCCGCCGGGGTTCGCTCCGGTCGGAACCGAGATCCTGATGGTCACAAGAGGGGTTCAGAGGGGCGTTCATCGTCGGCATTCCTTCCGCAAGCTACGAGCGCCCTTCGCTGGCGAAGGGCCCAATCCTTGGCGAAAGTTTACGGGCTTCCCGGCCCGGCACCAACGAAAAACTCGACCGCACCGCGATACCGGGTTACGACGCCGGCCCGAATGTCATGATGGTCAGATTCGTAGCGCTTTGATCGACAGTGGTGCCCGATTTGCCCGCCCCGGCCACGCGCGAGGCTTGCGACCCGACGATCACCCGCGGCGTCGCCCAACGTCGTCGGCTGGATCCCAAGTCGGCGGATTCGGCAGGCGTGCCCGTGGCGGCGAGGGCGTGC
>CAIUCF010000717.1 GCA_903897565.1 uncultured Rhodospirillales bacterium
GCAATAATCCGCCGCCGCCGGGGACACTGACGGCGAGCGTGACCCTCGACCCGAACCTGTCGATCGACGCGACCGGATTTGCCGGCGGCGGCACGCTCAAGATTTCCGTCGGCCCGTCGATCCTCGTTGCGGATTCCGCGGTGCTCGGCAATACCGCGACGATCGAGACCCAGAGCGGCTTCCTGGTGATCGGCAGCGACTTCTTCAATGCCAAGGGCCCCGGCTACCGCAATCCCTTCGCGACCATCGATCTCGAATCGGATTTCGGCTCGGTCACGATCGCCAGCGACCACGACCCGGCCACCGGCGCGATCATTCCCTGGTCGCTGACGCTCGGACAGGTGACGCAGAGCATCGATCAATACGGTGCGATCGGCACCACGGTCCTGGCGCCGTATCAGAGCGCCACGACCAACCTCATTCTCGGACCCGCGCAAGGCGATATCCAGTTCTACCCGAACGCCGCGGCGGTCGAGGTCACCGCGGCGTCCCGGAGTGGCCCGGCGCTCGCCGATCTGCTGAGCCCGGGCAGTACCGTCGTCGAGGCCGGCGTCACCATCACCTCGGCCGCCAACCGCAACGGCGGTGCGGCGATCACGCTCAACAGCACCTATCTGACGCAACTCGACGGCAGCATCGTCGCGCCGGGCGGAACCGTCACCCTCAAATCGACCGGGCTGACCAATTCCGGCAACGCCCTCGCCATGGTCGACGGCGTCGTCGTCGGCAACGGCGTGGTTCGGCTCGGCGGCCAGAGTTGCGTCGATGTCAGTGGAGCCGTCGTCGCAGACACCGATCCCCACGACGTCACAACCCTGAACGGCGGCCAGTCCTATACCCCGAGCAAACTGCTGCCGGGCGGCCTCGTCACGTTACTGGCGACGGGCAGCAACGGCCAGAATGGCAGCGCCGACAGCTTCGGCAGCGTCATTCAGCTCCCGGGCAGCATGATCGATCTCGACGGCGCCGCGGCGTCGCTACCAGTACTTACCGCCGGCAACGGAAGCCAGTCCGCGGTCAAGCAGGAACTCTACAGCGATGCCGGCGGCATCAGCCTCGACGCCACGGCCGCGGTCCTGAACGGATCGATTTCCGCGCTCGGTGGCGGCGGGGTCGCCGGGTCGACCGCCGCGAACGGAATTTTCTCGGTCACCTCGGAACTACCCGCGGACGTTCTGATCAATACGGCCGGCACGCTCGCCGATGGCACCATGGCGGCCGACGCCGCGATCAGCGACTTCCTCAATCCTGCCGACAACAACAATCACTATATCGCGCTCTCCTCCGAGGCGCTGACGCGGGCACGGTTCGACGACATCAACATCGGCCAGATCGACCAGAGCGGCGGCCTCAACGACCTGGCGTCGATCACATTCTCCGGCAATGTCCGCCTGACATCGCGGCGCTCGATGCTGCTCGCGGGGCCAATCACCGAAGCCGGAGCCGATGACCGGGTCAGAATCGAGACCGGATATCTGACCCTGACCACGACGAACCAGACCGCCGCGATCAACCCGACAAGCGTCAATGGCAGCTTCTCGGCGACGGCCCTCGACATCGTCCTCGAGCGCGGCATCATCGCCGCCGGCACGGTGTCGCTGACCGCGACCAACGACGTCGCCGTCGAAAGCGTGGCCGGCACGCGCAGCCTGAAATTCGGTTCCGGCGGGTTGATCACCACCGGCGGCCTGACGATCTCGGCGCAGCGGCTCTACCCGATGGGCGGCAGCCAAGGCGTCATCCAGGCGCTCGGCGGCGGCGGCAACGGCAACAGCCTGACGATCCTCAGCCCGGCCGGCGCGAGCGCGGCCGCCGCGCCGCTCTCCGCCGGCGGCAGCCTGTATCTCCTGGGCTCCAATATCGTCCAGGGCGGCGTCGTCGAGGCCCCCGGCGGCAGCATCGTCTTCGGCAACGGCATCGGGCCGCAGTTCTTCTATTTCGACTGGACCGGGACCAGCGTGCCGACGGTATCGCCGTCCAATCGGGTGATCCTGGAGCCCGGCAGCGTGACCTCGGTCTCACTCGGCAATGCCTCCCTGCCCTATGGCGGGACGGTCGATCAGGTCTCTTGGTACTACGCCGATCCGACGCGGTCGCAGACGGCGCTGACCGCACCGCCGGCGAAATCGATCCTGATCGATGCCGGCGTGATCTCGCTTGACGGCGCGAGCGCAAGCCTGACGGCCTCGACCGTCGACCTCGCCGGCGGTGGCGATCTCTACGCCAGCGAGTTCATCGCCGGCACCGGCGGCTCGGCCAACGTGCTGGCGCCAGACAGCACCTACACGGCGACATCCTTCAGCCCGAGCATCCTCGGCAATATCGCCCTCTACAATACCGTGTCGACCGCGACGGATCCGACCGGGGCGGTGCGCACCTATAATGCCAACCGGAACTCGACCAGTCAGGTCTATGCCATCGTGCCGCTCGCCGAAAATCCGTCGATCGCGCCCAGCGATCTCGATTTCTCGACCTATGCAAGCCCGACCAGCAATCCCGGAACCGGCTTCGGCAACCCGGCGCCTGCCAACGGCATCAGCCTCGTCCTCACCGGGATCGACGGGGTCGCCGACGGCACCTACACATTGCTGCCCGCGGCCTATGCCACACTGCCCGGCGCCTACCGCGTCGTGATCCTGCCGGGATCGCAGAATTTCCAGGCGAGCCAGAACACCAGGCTGGCCGATGGCACCCTGGTCGTCGCGGCAAAGGTTGCGACCGCGCTCTCGCCCAGCCTGAGCGCGACCGAGATCGCATCGCTGTCGATCGGCGTCGAACTGCAGTCGCGCGCCGTCTGGGGACAATATTCGAACATCACGGCGACCGACGCCAACAGCTTCTTCACGGCCCAGGCCGCCGCCGCCGCGGCGACCCCGCGCCTGCCGCAGGATGCCGGATCCTTGACCCTTCAGGCCATCAGCGCCTTGAATCTCGCCGGTAAGCTCGAAGGCTCGGCAACGGCCGGCCTGGCGTCGATCGTGGCCATCACCGCGAGCAATCTCCAGGTGCTCGCCGCGGACCGCAGCGCCGAGAAAGCCAATGGCTACGTCGCAGTCGACGCGACCCAACTCACCGACCTGAACGCCGGGAGCCTGCTCCTCGGCGGCACCGAAACCGTCTCGACCGCCGGCGATGTCGTTGCGCCGACCAGCTACAGCGTCAAGGTCACCTCGGACGCCACGCACCCGCTTCAGGCACCTGAGATCCTGATCGTCACCCGCGGCGACCA
>CAIUCF010000718.1 GCA_903897565.1 uncultured Rhodospirillales bacterium
CAATTCGGTGTTCGAACGGCTAGAGGAGCGCTTGGCATGACCGACCCCACGACCGACGAGGACGAGATCAATCGCCGCCACGCCGAGAAGATGGCCAAGCACAAGGCGGCCAAGGACAAGGCGTTGGCCGCTAAGACCGCCGATAAGGGCCTGCTGATCGTTCATACCGGGTCGGGCAAGGGCAAGTCGACGGCGGCGTTCGGCATGGTCATGCGCTGCATCGGCCATGGCATGCCGGTGACGATCATCCAGTTCACCAAGGGCAAGTGGGACACCGGCGAGCGCGTCGTGCTCGACCGTTTTCCCGAGCTCGTGACCTGCAAGGCGATGGGCGAGGGTTTCACCTGGGAGACCCAGGATCGCGCCCGCGACATCGCCGCCGCCGAGGCCGCCTGGGCTGCCGCGCTTGCCGCCATTGCGGATCCGCGCAATGCGATGGTGGTGCTCGACGAGTTGAACATCGTGCTGCGCAACGGGTCTTTGCCGCTCGATGCGGTGCTGGCCGGGCTGGCGGCGCGCCCGGAGAAGCTTCACGTCGTGGTCACCGGCCGCAACGCCAAGCCGGAATTGATCGAACTCGCCGATCTCGTCACCGAGATGACCTTGGTCAAGCACCCCTTCCAGGCCGGGATCAAGGCGCAGGTGGGGGTCGAATACTAGAATGGTGATGGCGCGTCCGCCCGCAGCACTGATGATCCAGGGCACCGGCTCCGATGTCGGCAAGTCGCTGATCGTCGCCGGGCTCGGCCGCGCCTTCACGAAGCGCGGGCTGCGCGTGCGGCCGTTCAAGCCGCAGAACATGTCGAACAACGCCGCCGTGACCGTCGATGGCGGCGAGATCGGTCGCGCCCAGGCGTTGCAGGCTCGCGCCTGTGGGGTCGAACCGGTCACCGACATGAACCCAGTCCTGCTGAAGCCGCAATCGGAAGGCGGCAGTCAGGTGGTCGTACAGGGCAGGGTGTTCGGCCAGACCAGCGCGCTGGGATACGGTGCGCTCAAGCCTACCCTGATGCCGAAGGTGATGGAGAGCTATGCGCGGCTTGGCCTAGGCGCCGATCTCGTGCTCGTCGAAGGCGCGGGGAGTCCGGCCGAAGTCAATTTGCGGGCCGGCGATATCGCCAATATGGGTTTCGCCGAGGCCGTCGATGTGCCGGTGATCCTGGTCGGCGACGTCAACCGCGGCGGCGTGCTCGCGGCCATCGTCGGCACCCATGCGCTGCTTGAGCCGTCGGAACGGGCGCGGCTGAAGGGCTATATCGTCAACATGTTCCGCGGCGATGTCCGGCTGTTTCATCCGGCGCTCGATATCATCGCCGGCAGGACCGGTCTCGATTGCCTCGGTATCGTGCCCTATTTCGCCGCGGCCCGGCAGCTGCCGGCGGAAGACAGCATGGCACTCGACCGGGTTGCCGGGATGGGGCGCGGCGCCGAGGGGACGATCAAGATCGTGGTGCCTCGGCTGCCACGGCTGTCGAATTTCGATGATCTCGACCCCTTGCAGGCCGAATCGGGCGTTTCCGTCGTTTTCGTCGAGCCGGGCCACGCGTTGCCGCGCGATGCCGACCTGGTGCTGCTGCCGGGATCGAAGGCGACCATCGCCGACCTCGCCAGTTTGCGCGAGCAGGGCTGGGACATTGATATTGCGGCGCATGTCCGCGCCGGCGGGCGGGTGCTCGGGCTGTGCGGCGGCTATCAGATGCTGGGACGGAGCATCGCCGATCCTGACGGCATCGAGGGCCTTCCGGGAACCGTGGCGGGACTGGGCCTGCTCGCCATCGACACGGTCTTCTCGGCCGAGAAGCGCCTCGTCTCGATCAAAGGCGATGATGAAATATCTGGGCTCGCGCTCGATGCCTATGAAATGCATATCGGCGTCACCAACGGCCCGGATACCGTCCGCCCGATGGTGAGGATCGACCGGCGCTCGGAGGGCGCGACATCGGCCGATGGTCGGGTCGCGGGCTGCTATCTCCATGGCCTTTTCGCCGCGGATGCATGGCGGCGCCGTTTCATCGCCGATCTCGGCGGTGAAGCCGACCCGAGCCTCAATCACGATCTCCTGATCGACCGCATCCTCGACGATCTTGCCGCGCATCTGGAAGCTCATCTCGATCTCGACCGCCTCTGGGAGATCGCCAATGGCCGTTAGGGAGAGGGTCGATACCGCGCTTCTCTTTTCGTCATCCCGGCGAAAGCCGGGATCCAGCATGAGCCGCGTCTGCGGCGACACGAGTCTTTTCCGCGCTGCCGCGCGTAAGGAACTGGATCCCGGCTTTCGCCGGGATGACGAATGGAGAGGCTGCGTGGATCGAGGAGTCCTGGCGGCCATCGCGGACGCGGAATTACCCCGCGATCAGGCCAATCCCCGCGAGCAGCACCACCAGCAGCAGGCAGGCCACCCAATAGAGGCTGAGCGCGCGGCGGATGTTGGCGGCGGTCGCCTTGGCGCGGCCGTCGCCGAGCCAGGGATCGTTGACCACCACCTGGCCGTAATGGCGGGGTCCCAGCAGGGCGAGATCGAGCGCGCCGGCGATCGCCGATTCCGGCCAGCCGCCATTTGGCGACCGGTGGCGGCCATGGTCGCGCCACATGATGCGCCACGCCGCGCCAGGCATGCCCTTGGTGACGAATGCTGCTGCGGCAATGATCAGGAATCCGGCAATGCGCGCCGGGATCAGGTTGAGCAGATCGTCGAAGCGCGCAGAGGCCCAGCCGAAGGCGCGGTAGCGGGCATTGCGATGGCCGATCATGCTGTCGAGGGTATTGGCCATCTTGTAGGCGAGCAGCCCGGGCAGCCCGGCGATCAGATAGGCGAAGGCGGGGGCGACGACGCCGTCGCTGAAGTTCTCGGCGAGCGACTCGATCGCCGCACGGGCGACGGCATACTCGTCGAGGGATTCCGGGTCGCGACCTACGATGTGGCGGACGGCGTCACGGCCGCCGCTGAGCCCCGATTGTTCCAGGCCGTGGGCGACGCGGGCGACATGGTCATAGAGGCTGCGTTGCGCGATCAGGATCGCGACGGCCAGGCATTCCCAGCCCCATCCCAAGGTGAAACAGCCGAGCACGAGGCTGATCAGAGTGCCGATGGCCGCCGCCGCGGTGACCAGCACCACCAGCGTGACGATACCGCGCAGCTTGCGGCTCGGTTCGTCGCGGTTCTCGCGGTTGAGCCGGGCGTCGAACAGGGCTATGGCTCTGCCCGCGAGCACGACCGGATGCGGCACGCGCGCGAACAGCCACGGCATTTCGCCGAGCAGGGCGTCGGCGACCAGGGCCAGGATCAGGACGAAGACGCGATCGCCGAGATGGGCGGGCAGGGCCAGGAAATAGGGAAGCGTTGTCATCGGCCGCGAGAATGGCGATCCTCGCCCGCTCTGGTCAATCGCTTCCGTCGCATTAGTTTGTCGAAGCTTGCAGCATGAATGAGGTCACCATGACAGTCGATATCGCCGAACGCGCGCAGGACGGCGCCACGATCGCCGAGAGCGATAGCATCGGTATCATGGTCTGCGGCCATGGCAGCCGCGATGTCGACGCGCTCAGCGAGTTCCGCTTCGTCGCCGAAGGCATCAAGGCCCGACTGCCGCAATATCCGATCGAGAGCGGCTATCTCGAATTCGCCCGGCCGATCATCCGCGACGGGCTGGAGGCGCTGAAGGCCAAGGGGATCAAGCGGATCCTCGCCGTGCCGGGGATGCTGTTCGCCGCAACCCATGTCAAGAACGACCTGCCCTGGGAGCTCAACAGCTTCATGGCAGACAATCCGGGGGTGACTGTCAATTTCGGTCGGGAGCTCGGGATCGAACCGAGGTTGCTGCGCGCCTGCGCCGACCGCATCGCCGAGGCCGAAGCGGCCTGCACCAAGACCGTCGCCCGGGAAGATACCTTGCTGATGGTGGTGGGCCGTGGCACCAACGACCCCGACGCCAATTCCAATATCTCGAAGATCGCGCGGTTCCTGTGGGAAGGCATGGGGTTCGGCTGGGCCGAGGTCTCGTTCAGCGGTGTCGCGTTCCCCAGCGTCGATGTCGGGCTGAAGCGCGCCGCGCGGCTCGGCTACAAGCGCATCATCGTGTTCCCCTATTTCCTGTTCACCGGCATCCTGGTGAAGCGGATCTATGAACAGACCCGCGGGGTTGCCGCGTTGTTCCCGGAGATCGAATTCGTCGAGGCGCCCTATCTGCGGGATCATCCGCTGGTGATGGACGCCTTCGCCGACCGTGCCCGCGAAATCCTCGACGGACCGCCGGCCATGAACTGCCAGCTCTGCAAGTACCGCACACAGGTGCTGGGCTACGAAGCCGAGGTCGGCGCGCGACAGGAAGGGCATCATCATCATGTCCGCGGCGTCGGCACCGACGCCGATCACGGTCATGATCATCACGGTCATGACCACCATGCCCACGATCATCACGCCCATGCCGATCACGGGCACGATCATGCGCATGGCCATGACCATGGTCACGACCACCCCCATCCGCATCGCTGATCCGGTTGGTTCGATGATCTCGATGACTTACCTACGCGACCCGGCGGCGATCTATCGCGAGAGTTTCGCGACGATCCGGCGCGAGGCCGACCTCTCGGCGCTGCCGGAGGCGCTGCATGCGCTCGCGATCCGGTTGGTTCACGCGGTGGGCGACGTCTCGATCCTGGGCGATCTCCATTGGTCAGGCGACGTCGTGCCCGCGGCGCGGGCCGCGCTTGCTTCCGGCGCACCGATCCTCGTCGATGCGGCGATGGTCGAGAAGGGCATCACGCGCACCCGGCTCGCCGCCGGCAACGAGATCGTCTGCACACTCGGCGATCCCGAGACGACGAAGCGGGCCGCGGCGCTCGCGACGACCCGGTCGGCCGCGGCAGTCGACCTTTGGCTGCCGCGTCTGGCCGACGCCGTGGTGGCAATCGGCAATGCGCCGACAGCGCTGTTCCGCCTGCTCGAGCTGCTCGCCGAAGGTGCGCCACGACCCGCGGCGATCCTCGCCTTTCCCGTCGGCTTCGTCGGCGCCACAGAATCCAAGGAAGCGCTTGTCGCCGCGGGGCTGGATATTCCCTACGTCACCTTGCGCGGCCGACGGGGCGGCAGCGCGCTCGCGGCTGCGGCGGTCAACGCGCTCGCCGGCGCGGCGCGTGAAGGCCTGGAGGCGGAGGCGTGACTGCATCCTGGCTGACGGTCGTCGGCATCGGCGAGGAGGCGGGCGGCGGCATCGACCCCCAGGCCTGGCCGCTGATCCGCGATGCCGAATTGCTGGTCGGCGGCGAGCGCCACCTCGCAACCGTCCCGCAAGAGGCGTCGACGGCCAAGCGGGTGGTATGGGCGCAGCCCTTTGCTGCCACGGTTGACGCCATCCTTGCGCATCGTGGCCGCTGCGTCGTCGTGCTTGCCAGTGGCGACCCGATGGAGTGGGGCGTGGGTGCGACGCTCTCCCGTCATCTCTCGGCGCGCGAAATGACGATCCTGCCGCATCCCGGCGCGTTCTCGCTGGCCGCTGCCCGACTTGCCTGGCCGCTCCACGCCGTTCGCAGGGTGACGCTGCACGGCCGTCCGCTGGATCGTCTGGCGCTGTTCCTGCAGCCGGGGATGCGACTGCTGGCGCTGTCGCGTGACGGCGAGACGCCGATCCAGGTTGCCCGCTGGCTCGACGCTCAGGGTTGGGGCGCCAGCGAGATCACCGTGCTCGAGCGGCTCGGCGGCCCGCATGAGCGCATCGTCTCGACCACCGCCGCGACCTTCCCGAAAGAGGCTTTCGCCGATCTCAACACGCTCGCAATCCAGTTTCGCCCCAGCGCGGCGGCACGGATCCTGTCGCGGCTTGCCGGCTTGCCGGATTCCTGCTTCGAGAACGACGGCCAACTGACCAAGCAGGATGTCCGCGCTGCGACGCTGGCCAAGCTCGCGCCCTGCGCCGGCGAAGTGCTGTGGGATATCGGCGCCGGCTGCGGCTCGATCGCGATCGAGTGGCTGCGGGCGGATGAGGGCATGCGCGCCGTGGCGGTCGAGCGCGAGCCGTCGCGGGTCGGTTTGATCGCCCGCAACGCCAGTGCCTTGGGGGTGCCCGACATCCAGATCGTCGAAGGCCAGGCGCCGGGCGCCCTGACAGATCTGCCGCGGCCGGATGCTGTCTTCATCGGCGGCGGTCTCAGCATCGAGACCATCGATCTGTCCTGGGCCGCACTGGCCCCCGGCGGCAGGCTGGTCGCCAATGCCGTCTCCGTCGAGGGTGAGCGCGTCCTGCTCGACGCCTTCGATCGTCTGGGCGGCGCCTTGACCCGGATCGCGGTCAGTCATGTCCGGGCGCTTGCCGATCACCATGTCTGGCGGCCCGCGATGCCGGTCTGTCAGTTCGTTGCGAGCAAGCCGCGTTGAGCACTGCCGTTTCCGCCACGCTCGATCACCTGTCCGAGGGACGCCGACCCTGGTTCCTGCTGGTTCTGCTCTGTCTCGCGCTCTACGTGCCGGGGATCGTGACCCTGCCGGTTGTCGATCGCGACGAGGCACGTTTCGTCCAGGCATCGCGGCAGATGCTGGAGACCGGCGATTTCGTCCGTATCCGCTACCAGGACGAGGCCCGCAACAAGAAGCCCGTGGGCATCTACTGGCTGCAGGCCGCGGCGGTGGCCGCGCTGTCCAGGGCAGACTCGCCGCAGGTCTGGCCCTATCGACTGATCTCGCTGCTCGGCGCCGCGGGTTCGGTACTGCTGCTGTTCCATTTCGGCGGCCAGATCTTCGATCGACGTACCGCACTGCTCGGCGCCGTGCTTGCGGCTGCCAGTCTCGACGCGATCTTCGAGGCCCATGTCGCGACCACCGACGCCATGCTCTGCGCGACGGCGGTCGCGAGCCAGGGCGCGCTCGGCCTGGTGTTCCTGGGGCGCCGCCGCGGCGAGCCGGTCGCCTGGTATAATGCCGCCTGGTTCTGGGGCGCGCTGGCGGCCGGGATTCTGATCAAGGGACCGGTGGTGCCGGTCATTGCGCTGCTGACGATCCTGACGTTGGTCGGCTGGGAACGCCGTGCGGCCTGGCTCAAGGAATTGCACCCGCTCTGGGGCGCGCCGGCACTGCTGATCCTGGTGCTGCCCTGGTTCGTCCTGATCGAGCGCGCGACCGGCGGGGCGTTTCTGCGCGAGGCGCTGGGCCACGATCTGCTCGGCAAGGTCGCGGGCAGCCAGGAAGCGCATGGCGCGCCGCCGGGGTATTACCTCGCCTTGCTCGGGATTACCTTCTGGCCGGGCTCGTTGTTTCTCGGCCTCGGGTTCTTCTGGGCGTGGCGCCACCGCCGCTTGCCGGCGACGCGGTTTCTGGTCGCCTGGATCCTGCCGTTCTGGCTGGTCTTGGAACTGGTTCCGACCAAGCTGCCGCATTACGCCCTGCCGCTCTACCCCGCGCTCGCTTTGATTTGTGCCCGTGCCATCGTGGCCTATGACGAGGAGGGCTTCCTGCCGCGTTCGGCATGGTGGGTGCG
>CAIUCF010000719.1 GCA_903897565.1 uncultured Rhodospirillales bacterium
CTGCATTTCGACACGCCCCTGGCGTCGATGAGCGCCGAGCAGTTCATCACCGATGTGCTGGTCGACGGTCTCGCCGTCAGGCATCTCGTGGTCGGCTGGGATTTCGTCTTCGGCCAGGGCCGCGGCGGTCATGCCGATACCTTGATCGCGGCCGGCAAGCAGCACGGTTTCGGCGTTACCGTGATGGACCCGGTGCGCGGCGGACCATCGGAGGGCGGCGTCATTTCTTCGACGGTGATACGGCGACATCTCGAGGCCGGCGAAGCGCGGATCGCGGGGCAATTGCTGGGCGCGCCCTGGGAGATCGACGGCCGTGTCGACCATGGCGATCAGCGCGGCCGCACGATCGGCTTTCCGACGGCGAATGTCGCGATGGGCGGTTACCTGCGGCCGCGGGCCGGCGTCTACGCGGTGCGCGCCGGGATCGAACCGGCGGCCGAGGGACAAGGGCAGATCCAGTGGCACGACGGCGTCGCCAATATCGGCGATCGTCCGACCGTCGGCGGTACCGATTTCCGCCTCGAGGCGCATCTGTTCGATTTCGCTGACGATATCTACGAGCGGCGGATCCGGGTCCAGCTGATCGACTGGGTGCGGCCGGAGATGAAGTTTTCGGGACTGCCGGCGCTCAAGGAGCAGATCGCTCGCGACTCCGAGACGGCGCGTGGTCTTCTTGTCGCATCACCCGGCTTGGAATAGGTCGCGACGCGCTCCGTTCTTGAAACGGTACCGGCGAACCAACATCTTGGGGCTGTTCGGGTCATTTTGGGGAAATCCAGTATGCGTAAGTTGATTGTGATGGCGATGTGCGGCGTGCTGCTCGCGGCCTGTGCCCAACCGGGTGATCAGGGCTACGCCCCGCCCGGCGCGATCGGCATGAACAAGACCACCGGTGGCGCGCTGATCGGCGCCGGCCTCGGCGGTCTCGCCGGCTCGCAAATCGGCCGTGGTTCCGGTTCGGTGGCGGCGACCGCCGTCGGCGTCATTCTCGGCGGCTTGATTGGCAGCTCGGTCGGCTCCTCGCTGGATCGTGCGGATCAGGCGGCAATGCAGCAATCGACCCAGCAGGCTTTGGAGCGCGGCCCCTCGGGCCAGCCGGTCGAGTGGCGCAATCCCGATTCCGGCCATTACGGCCAGATCGTCCCCGCCCGTGCCTATCAGGACAACGGCACCTATTGCCGCGAATACCAGCAGACCGTCGTGATCGGCGGCCAGACCCAGCAAGCCTACGGCCACGCCTGCCGCCAGCCGGACGGGACCTGGCAGATCCAGGGGTCGTAGCGGTCCGGGCTTCGTGAGGGCGCCGCCGTTGCCAGCAGGCCGGCCCTCGGTGGCGCCCTCCCGTTCCGTCGTCAAGGTCATCGCGTACCTTGTGGACGGTGGCCGCGATTGCAGTTCTTCCCCTCGCTGGGCCACCGGATTGGGGCGTGGCAAATTTCGGCGCCGAAAGCTGGTCGCAGCTCGGTGCTACAGTCCTTCGCCTCCTCATCCTCGTCGGTATCGCAGCAGCTATTCGCTGGCGTTGGCGGCGTCCGGGCAGGTGGCGCGATGATGCGCGATTGCGGATCGTGGCCCTGCTCGCGTTGCTCGAAATTGCACTCGGGGTCCTTGGCCAGGTCGAACTGGCGACCCGGGGACACGATTTCGATCGCGCGTTCTGGGCGTTTGTGCAGAAGACGCCCGGGTTGCGGGCTGCGCTGCTCGACTACCCGCTGCGCAAGACGCTGTACGTGGAGAGCCGCCGCGCTTTCATGGAGGGCGGCTGGGGCGCCGCCAGCGGCGTCTTCAACAGCATCCTTCGCAGCCAGATTGCGGTCTACGCCGATGATCGCCATGTCCTCGATTATTGGCGATCCTTTCTCGCGGTCGAGCGAGAGCTGCAGACAACGCCGACTGCCTGTGCCGCCTATGTTCAGGACCCGGCGGCGCTGTACGACTATCCCCAGGCCGAACCGGACATTGCCAAGCTTCGCGCCGCCGTCGCGTCGATGACCCGCAACGGCGCGGAACGTCGCCTGGCGATACCGGCGCCGGTCTGGCAGGATCCGGGAAAGCCCACGTGGGACGCCGCTTGGCAACGATCCCTGCGGGGACCCGATCGGGTCTCCGACGCCGAAGAGAAGGCGATCCTCGGCACCGGCGATCCCGCGGCCGATTGCCGGGGTGCCATGAAGTGGATCGCGAACACGCTGTCGCGGGACCCGGCGGATGCTGCAGCCGCGTTTCGCATTATTATGATCATGGGGCGGGCCGAGGGCCGCAACAGCGCCTATCGATCGGACCGGGTCTCTGGCGTAGACGTCAACGGCACCGGTTTCGCGTGTCCGCCGGCCGGCACGCGTTTTCTGCTCAATATCGACAACATGGATGGCCGCCAGGTCACCCAGACCATACTTGGTCAACGCGGCATCGAATGCCGGCTCCACAGCAACGCGTGGGGGACGTATGGGCTGATCGGCGGGATGCTCGTCAACGATGCCGGCCGATTAACCGCCGAAACCGTCGCGCGCCTTTGGCCGCTGGAGATCGGCCGCAGCCTTACGACGGTGGAGCCGTACCGCTACGGTAAGGGAATGTTGCGGGTCGTATACGCCGTTTCCGGAGTTGGTTGGTATCAGGTCGGCCCGCGAAAGGTGCTCGGCTATCAAATCGACGTCGCGGAGAATATCGAGGCGACGGGCCAGCGCTACGTCTTGCATTTTGTCTGGTCGCCGGAGTTGCACTGGAACATCCGTCAGCGGACGGAATGGGTCGGCGGACGCTATCCTGTAAATAATGGTGCGGATTGGGATCTCATCGGCGTGATCCCGCCCCCTCCGGCACGCTGATCTGGTATCACGCCCCCGCGTACAGCGTCGGGTCCGGGATCTCCGCCTCGGTGAAGCCCTTGCGGCGGAGCAGGCAGGAATCGCAGTGGCCGCAGGCGCGGTTCGGCGGGGTGGGGTCGTAGCACGACAGGGTCTGGGCGTAGTCGACGCCGAGCGCGGTGCCGCGGCGGATGATGCCGGCCTTGTCCAATTCCATCAGCGGGGCATGGATGGCGAGGCGCTGCTGGCCCTCGACCCCGGCACGCGTCGCCAGATTGGCCATCGTCTCGAAGGCGCGGATATAGTCCGGCCGGCAGTCGGGATAGCCCGAATAATCGAGCGCGTTGACGCCGATGAAGACGTCATTGGCGCCGACGACCTCGGCATAGGCCAGGGCGAAGCTGAGGAAGATGGTGTTGCGCGCGGGGACGTAGGTGATCGGGATGCCGCCGCCGATCTCGGCGACATTGTCATGCTTGGGTACGGCGATGTCGCTGGTCAGGGCCGAGCCGCCGAAGACGCGCAGGTCGATGACGCTGACGGCGTGGTGGCGGATGCCCTGCGCGGCGACCACGGCGCGCGCGGCGTCGAGTTCGAGGCGGTGGCGCTGGCCGTAATCGAAGCTCAGCGCATAGACCTCGTAACCTTCGTCACGGGCGATCGCGGCGACGGTCGCGGAATCGAGGCCGCCGCTGACCAGAACGATCGCTTTCTTGGCCGGCATCATCGTTACTCCCGGTGATAAGGGTGGCCCACGAGGATCTGCTGGGCGCGGTAGAGTTGTTCGGCGATGAGGCCGCGCACCAGCATATGCGGCCAGGTCATGCGGCCCAGGCACAGGGTTGCGGTGGCCCGGGCGCGGGCGGCGTCGCCATGGCCCGCGGCGCCGCCGATGAGGATGGCGAGGTCGCCGATGCCCTGGTCGCGCCACTTGCCGATCTTTTCGGCCAGGCCGGGGCTGGTCAGCTCGGCACCACGCTCGTCGAGCAGCAGCACCAGCGCACCCGCCGGCACTTGCGCCAGCAACAGTTCGGCCTCACGCGCCTTCAGCGCCTCGGTGCCAAGGGGACGCTTCTCCTCGACCTCGGTTAGGCTCAGCGGTGGGTTGAGGCGGCCGGCATATTCGCGAAACAGCGCCTGCGCCGGCCCGGGACGCGACTTGCCGACCGCGATCAGGTGAAACCGCATCCTGGCGTCGGCTCCCGCGTGGCGTCAGTCGTCGTGGACGGCGAGTTCCGGGACCAGCGGGCCGGCCCACATCTTTTCGATGTGGTAGTAGAGCCGGACTTCGGGGCGGAAGACATGGACGATGACGTCGCCGGCATCGATCAGCACCCAGTCGCCGAACTCCTCGCCTTCCATCTGCGGCCGGCCGAGGCCGGCGTCGCGCACGGCGCTGACGACGTGTTCGGCCAAGGCGATGACCTGGCGCGAGGAGGTGCCGCTGGCGACGATCATGGCGTCGGCGAAGCTGGCCTTGCCGATCAGGTCGATGATGACGATGTCCTCGGCCTTGCCCTCGTCGAGGGTATGGCGGATCAGCTCGATCAAGGGCGCCGGGTCATGCGGGGGCAGGGCGGGCGGTGTGGCGATGGTGGGTTGGGTTGCGGTCATGGGCTCTACGATATCACAGATGGGGCGAAGATGGGGATGCCAGACCGCGGCCGGCCGCGCGCAACTGGGTCGCGGAGACGGGCATCAGGCGAATGGGCAGGAAAATCCAGGCGGGCGAGGCCGTTCCCACCAGCTGGCGCGAGCGCGCGGCGGGCAGGCGGCGGGCGCGATAGCGGTGCGCGGCGCGACCGGCGAGCGCGCGCAGCGAATAGGCCGGGCGGGCCAGCACGGCGATCGCGGTGTGGTCGAAAATCTGGGTCCAGCCGGCCCAGCGATGGATCTGGGCGAGATTATCGGCGCCCATCAGCCAGACGAACCGGGTTTGCGGGAATCGTTTGTGCAGGGCGGCCAGGGTATCGACGGTGTAGCGGGTGCCCAGACCGGTCTCGAGTCCGCTGACCTTGATCCGGGGATGGCGGGCGTGGCCGACGGCATGGCGCAGGCGCTCGGCGAAGGGCGCCATGTCGTCGGCGGCTTTCAGCGGGTTCTGCGGCGAGACCAGCCACCATATTTCGTCGAGGCCGAGCAGCTTCAACGCCATCACGCTGATATGGCGATGGCCGTCGTGGGCGGGGTTGAACGAGCCGCCGAGCAGGCCGATCGTCCGTCGGCGCTTTTGCGCCAGCGCCGGGGGCAGGCTCAATGTCCCCATCCAGGGATGGGGTAGGTCGAACATCCCGCCGCGGGTCAGGGTCGCACCTGGCCGGTGCCGCGGACGACGTATTTGTAGCTGGTCAGCTCGGCAACGCCGACGGGGCCGCGCGCATGCAGCTTGCCGGTCGAGATGCCGATCTCCGCACCCATGCCGAATTCGCCGCCGTCGGCGAATTGCGTCGAGGCATTGACGATGACGATGGCGCTGTCGATGCCGGCGAGGAAGGTCTCGGCCGCCGCGGCATCCTCGGTGATGATCGCCTCGGTATGATGCGAGCCGTAATGCTCGATATGGGCGATCGC
>CAIUCF010000720.1 GCA_903897565.1 uncultured Rhodospirillales bacterium
AGCTGCTGCTACGATCTGACGAAGCGGATGCATGGCCGGTTTCCCTCGTCATGCCGGAAGGCCGTCTTTCCAGTCCCAAAGTTCGTGCTTTCGTCGATTTTGCGCTCCCGCACCTGCGTGGAAAATTCGCTAAACTCTTGGTAAGTTGAGCCCCGTTCGTCGCCCGGGAACCCGCGCCAGTGATCCAGCTCTCTGGCCAACCGGGAATCAGAATAGCCGGCTCGACCGAACCTTCGGTCACATAGCGGAATCAGAAGCCGTTCACCCGGACGACATGATGGCCAACTCTGCCGAACGGAGTCTGTGCCGATTGGGAAAGGGCGGGAGGCGTCGCGCACAGCGCAGCTAGGTTGAGCATCAATTTGAAAGCGCGCATGATGTTGTGGTCTCCCGCTGTTTGCGGTGACCCCGATGTCGGCGCATCGTTCAGTGCAGATGAGATCCAGCCTTCGAGATCGTGAAGAAGACGGTCTTACGATCGAGCGGCTGATGGTTCGCGTTCGCGAGGATGACGTCGACCTTATGCGGGCCAGAAGGGAGGCGAACGATGATCAGCTGCTCCCTGCTCGCGTCAGCCCAAAGCTATGCCGCGCCGTCGACGACGACGTTGATATGCCCGATCCGATGTGACGCCTTGAGGGCTTCGCGCCCGAACACAGGCAGGATTCGAAGGTTCACCGCTCGGCATTGAATGCAGACATTACCTACCCGGAGCGGACCCGGAAGCGGTGCATCGACGATGATTCGAGCCGGAGGTTGTTGGGTCGTCAGAGGCAGGATGCCAGCAGGTCCAAGCACCTCCACGGCGGTTCGCGCCCACGCCTGTCCTGACGCTTGCCAAACCGTAGCGAATGTCCAGAAGGCAATTGAGAATAGGGCACCTCCACCACGTCGCATCACGACACCTCCTGGTTACACATCAGACCTTCTAGACGCCTATGGCATGTATCCATGGGCTGTCGGAAAGGTACGCAGGGGCGATCTTGGATTGAATATCCGTCTACCGGGAGACACTCTGCCTTAGTCGGCCCGAACGAAAGTACTGAGTGCGCGGCATGGCATCTCTGGGTCTCTGAATGCCCAGCGCCGCGGCCTAACAGTCATCCGATCGCGGCTTGCAAGACTGTCTGCCTCTCCGTGCGCATTCGCGAGCACCCCAATCGGCTCTAGAGTTCGAGATGAACGGGCCACGCATGCTAGGCTTGGCATACCCAATGATCTGACTGAGCAACGGAGGTCACTCATGGAGTCACCAGTATCAACGGACGGTCTCCGCAACCCGTCACACCGCCCGGCTTTCCATCATGGGTGCATCGAGTGGCACAGGGCAGCCGAGAGCGGCGATGCGGAGTTGCCGCATCCGGCTGACCTTGTGGCCGACGATTTAGGGAGATTACTCGACGACCTGCGGGTTGCGTTGGGTCGCGACGTAGGAACGGCAACTGCGGTAGCGAGCGAAGTTGCTGCGCTGCTCGCAGACGCCCTGAAACAAGACTCTCGCATCGCGCCCGTCCGCGGCGGTCTGGCCAAGTGGCAGATGTCCAAGATCCAAAGCTATATCGACGATCAGTTGGAGACCCCGCTACGCCTTGCCGATTTGGCCAGCCTCCTCTCGCTGAGCGCCAGTCATTTCGCTCGCGCGTTCAAAAAAACCTTCGCTGAATCCCCTCATGCCTACATCGTGAGGGTGCGGATTGAACGTGCACAGAAAATGATGCTGAACTCGTCCGATAGCTTAAGCGAGATTGCCCTCGCCTGCGGCCTCGTCGACCAGGCGCATCTGTGTCGAACCTTTCGCCGGAATAAAGGCGTGTCCCCAGGCGCATGGCGACGCGCCCACGCGACGGACATTCAAATGGCCGGCCGGATTTCGCAGAGATAGCCTCGGTGCGATGGCGTCCCACTTACCGGATCGAGCGCCGTGCCGCCGACTAGAAGATTGAAATTGGCACCAGCCGAATCGAACGCGTCATACCCCTGCCCTCCGGTCGCATTGCAGGCTTGCCACCATCCATGAAAGCCGACCACGACACGCGGGTCGAGATTATTGTTGAAGCGCGCGCGGGCACGGGCTCGGCCATCCGGAGTCTCGATTGTCACCCAATCGCCGTTCGCGATACAGCGCCTTATCGCCGTTTCCGGATGGATTTCCACTTCAGGGTCCGCGGCGCGACTCCTGAGGCTCGGCAGCGCCCGGTGCTGACTTTGGCAGAATAGCATCGGTTTCGCGCTCGTCATGACGAGGGGAAAGGAAGCGGCAAGATCCGGGCGAGCCGCAGGGCCGACTTGGGGCTCGAGGAACTCGGGCAACGGCGCATAACCGTGGTCAAGAAAGGTCTGCGAGTACACCTCGACCTTGCGCGACGGTGTTGCGAACCCATGGCACACGCCATCCGCGCCGGGTTCGGCATAATGTGGTTGTTTGCGAGGTGACGTCACCTGCACGCCCCCTGGGCTTGCGCGAAGTTGCCTAAGCGTAACCCCAGTCGGTCCGAGTTGATGGCTATATGCCGCATCCACGTCGCCGCCCCAGAAATGCTCTCCAAGGCCGAGGCGCGCCGCCAAGTCAAAAACAATCTGGGTGTCCGAGCGCGCCTCGCCGGGTGGGTCCACGATCGCCGGACGGAGCTGGATCAGCGCCTGCGCCGAGGCGCTGACCTCGAAACCCAGCTTCAGCCCTTCCCGCTCGAACGCCGAGGCTACGGGCAAAATCACATCAGCAAGTTCGGCCGTCGGGTTCATAAACAGATCGGCGTGGGCATAGAAATCCAGTTCCTTGAGCGCCGCCCGTCCGCGTACCCCATCTGAATGGGCCAGAAGCATGTTCGCGCCAAAGCCAATAATCGCATGTACCCGATACGGAACACCGTCCGTGACCGCTCGATACAGATCGCGGGCCGCCACATAACCCCAACGCGCCGGCCCAAGCGGGCGATCGGCGAGCCCCAAAGTCGCAGCGTTTTGCTTTTTCTCGAACAAATCTTCCCCAGTAATTGAGGCGACCGGAGGCCTAGGAAACAGCACATTGCCGCCCGGCCTGTCGAAGCAGCCGGTGAGCGCATATAACAACGACATTGCGCGCGCCGTCTGGGTGACGTTCGCGTGTTGCTCATGGCCGCTCCACGCATAGTACGAGGTCGGCCGATCCATCCAGATCAGCCGCGCGGCTTCCGCGATTTGAGTGGCAGAAACCCAACAAATGGCGGCGACCCTAGCAGGCCGGTAAGTGCCACAGAGCCGCTTATAAAGTTCAAATGACGGGTAACAAACCAGCCATCCGTCCAGGCCGGCGATACGATATTCGCCTTCGAGAGCCAGGCTCGAACTCTCGCATTCGTAGCGGCCTGTCGCCGGATCGTAGGATACGAGACGCTCTGTCATCGCGTCCCACGCCAGAAGGAGGCTCGGATCTCCGTTCGCCGCCACGTCGCGTGCGGTCAGGAACCGCCCGTTATCAGCACGCACCAGATGTGGCCCGTTGCTCCAGTCGCGAATGAAGTCTCGGTCGTACCACTGGCGCTCGATCAGCACGTTCGCGATTCCAAGGGCCAACGCCCCGTCAGTACCGGGCCTCACTCTCAGCCAGAGGTCGGCCTTGGCGGCAAGCCCAACATGGCGAGGGTCGATGACGATCAGCCGCATGCCCCGCTTCAACGCTGCAATGACCGCTGTTGCATGGGGTAATCTTGTATGGCTCGGATTGTAGCCCCACAGGATCAGGGTGCCACTCTTCTCGATATCCGGCATGGCGCCGTCACCATCGATTCCCAAACTCCCCATTCCATAGGTATATCGGGTTGCGAAACCGCGCCCCCATCCACAAAGATCGAGGGTGATACCAGCATTGGGCGTACCGAAGATATTGGCGAGGCGACGGATAAAGCGGTTGGAATCGGAGATCGATGTCGTCGAAGGAGAAGATACCGTGAAGGCGACCGATGCGGGCCCATACTGTTCCGATGTGCGCCGCATCGCCGACGCCGTCAGGTCTAGAGCCTCATCCCAGGAGATGCGCTCCCAGCCAGGGTCGGGGTCGCCCTTCGGCCTGGTTCGGCGAAGCGGATGTGTCAATCGCTGGCCGTGGTATACGAGTTCCGGCGCCGCCCTGCCCTTGGCGCAGAGAGCTTGACCGGTCGGGTGTGACGGGTCGGGCTCGAGATCGGTAAAGCGATTGTCCCGGACCACAGCGATCGCGCCGCAGCAAGCGACGCACAGACTGCAGTAAGTATGGATGCGCCGTTCGGCCTCGGTCGTGGCCATCGCCTCTCCTCTACATGTCAGAAAGGCGCCGAAGCTCCTCAGCCTCGGCATGCGCGTAGAAGCTCCAAACCTTAGGTTATAATAATCCGCAACCAGGGAGCTATGCTATTAGCATTGGTCTCGCGGTGGCGCCCGCGCGAAAACGTTGCTCTTATGGAGAAGTTGCGCTCGATTGATACCCCCTCCCTGCGCCTCGATCGGAGCCGCGTCGGAACTACCGGGGCCGAAACTGATTGCTCACTCAAGCGCTTATATCAGCCCCTTTTGCGTAGTTCTTCGAGCCTCGGGTCGAAAGCAAACTCTAGGCGGACACCGCTCGGCTCGCGAATGATGAAGTGGAGCTTCGGACCTGTCCCCAGAAGCTCCGGGGAGAATTCCACGACCACGCCCGGCCATTTTTCGACGCGTTCGAACAGGCCACGCAAGCTCGCTTCGTCGATGACGGCAAGAGCGAGATGATGTAGGCCGACATTGACGCGCCGATTAAAGGCAACGGCCCGCTCCGGCACCTCGACTTGCCACAACGTCACCATATCGTGACCATCCGAGACGAACACGGCCGGATACTCCGGCTTCTCCCCGACCACTTGCCAACCGAGACCGTCACAGAAGAATCGACGTGTGCTTTCGAGGTCGCGAACACTCAGACCAACATGGTCGACCCCAATGGTGGCGGCGGCGCAATACTCATCCATAATGAGCTCCTTTCGACGTTCTTCCGCGGATGCAGCATCGCCGAGCAACGATCTCGACCGACCCGATGCGACGTTTCTGGCGGATAATGGAGATGATTACCCCATCGTTGGCATGACGAACTCCGCACCTGCGCGGATGCCTGTTGGCCACCGGCTCGTGATGGTCTTGAGCTTGGTGTAGAAGCGCACGCCCTCCGGACCGTGCATATGATGGTCGCCGAACATCGACGCCTTCCAGCCGCCGAACGAGTGGAACGCCATCGGCACGGGGATCGGGATATTGACGCCGATCATTCCGACGCGAATCCGGTGTGCGAACTCGCGGGCGGCATCACCATCTCGGGTAAAGATGGAAGTCCCATTGCCGAACTGGTGTTCGTTGATCCAGCGTGCCGCGGTGTCATAGTCCGGGGCGCGGGCGACGCCGAGGACAGGACCGAAGATCTCGTCTCGATAGATGCTCATTTCGGTAGAGACGTTATCGAACAGCGTGCCTCCGATGAAATACCCGCTCTCGCAGCCCTGACGCTGAAATTCGCGGCCATCGACAATCAGAGCCGCGCCTTCGGCGACTCCCGCGTCGATGTAGCTGCGCACTCTGTCGAGATGCTGGCGGGTAACCAGCGGGCCCATCTCGGCCGTCGGATCGGTGCCCGGGCCAATTTTCAGGTCACGGACCTTTGGCGCCAAGCGCTCGATAAGGGCATCCGCAGTCCGCTTGCCGACCGGCACCGCAACCGATATCGCCATACAGCGCTCGCCGGCCGAGCCGTAGGCAGCGCCCATCAGGGCATCCACCGCCTGATCCAGATCGGCGTCGGGCATAATGATCATGTGGTTTTTCGCACCGCCGAGAGCCTGGCAGCGTTTCCCCGTGCGAGCCGCCGTCTCGTATATGTGTCGTGCAATCGGGGTGGAGCCGACAAAACTGATGGCAGCGACGTCCGGATCGTCGAGAAGCGCATCGACGGCTTCCTTGCCCCCGTGAACGACGTTGAACACGCCGTCCGGAAGCCCTGCTTCCTGCAGCCATTCTGCCATCAAAAGCGCTGCTGACGGGTCGCGCTCCGAGGGCTTCAGGATGAAGCAGTTCCCACAAGCCAAGGCCACCGGGAACATCCACATCGGAACCATGGCCGGGAAGTTGAACGGCGTAATTCCCGCAACCACGCCGAGGGGTTGGCGTAGGGAGTAGCTATCGACATGTCTGCCCACGTTCTCCGTCACCTCGCCCTTCAAAAGCTGCGGCGCCGCCGTCGCAAACTCGACGACCTCCATGCCACGCTGGATCTCGCCCTTTGCGTCGGACAGGACCTTGCCATGTTCGGCGGTCACTACAGCAGCAAGCACATCGATCCGCTCCTCCATGATCGTCAGAAACCGATTGAGGATGCGTGCCCGACGCAGCGGCGGCGTGTCGGCCCAACCGGAGAACGCCGCCCGCGCAGCCGATACGGCCGCTTGCACCTCCCCGCGACCTGCGACCGACAACTCGCCGGTTACCGCTCCGGTCGCCGGATTGAAGACAGGCAATGTGCGCAGCGGGCGACCGGCCCAAGGACGTCCGTTTATGAAATGATGGATCTCGGCTGACATATACTTGTTCCTTTTGTTGTAACAGCGTTGAAGGCGCCCCAAGTTGAAGATGCGCCAAGGCTCGTCGAATGAATCGGAACCGTCGTAACTCGGAGCCCGAGCCGATAAAGCCGGTGTCATCGTCCCGTTGCCGGCGGTGCGGCGCTGCCTAGAGTCGTCCGGCGTCGATGACTGCCTGCGCGAACGCCTGCGGAGCTTCCTGGGGCAGATTATGGCCCACGCCTCCCCGGATAACCCGGTGCTGGTAGGGGCCGCCGAATTTTTGCCTATAGCTGGCGGCATTCGGATGCGGCGCGCCGTTGGCGTCGCCTTCCAGGGTGATCGTCGGGACCTCGATGCTCGGGCTCGCGGCAAGTCGCGCTTCCAACTGATCGTAGTGAGGTTCGCCCTCGGCAAGGCCCAGCCGCCAGCGATAATTGTGGACAACGATCGCGACATGATCCGGGTTGTCCAGGGCTTCGGCGGTACGATCGAAAGTCGCATCGTCGAAGGCCCATTCCGGCGACGCGATCTGCCATATCAGTCGCGCAAATTCGCGCCGGTATTTGTCATAGCCGGCACGACCCCGGTCGGTGGTGAAATAATACTGATACCACCATTGGAGCTCGGCCTTCGGCGGCAGCGGCGCGCGATTGGCGACCGGGCTCCCGATCAAATAGCCACTCACGGAAACCAGCGCCCTGCAACGCGTCGGCCAGAGCGAGGCGACGATATCGGCGGTGCGCGCGCCCCAGTCATAGCCAGCGATCACGGCCTGGTGGATTTCCAGAGCGTCCATCAAGGCGATGACGTCAACGGCTACCGCCGCTTGCTGGCCATTGCGCATCGCGCTTTCGGAACGAAAGCTCGTCGTTCCGTAGCCGCGGAGATAGGGGATGATGACTCGGTACCCAGCCCTGGCGAGCAACGGCCCGACATCGACATAGCTGTGGATGTCGTAAGGCCAGCCATGCAGCAAAATTACCGCGGGACCGGCGGTCGGACCCAGGTCCGCATACCCGACGCTCAGGACGCCGGCATCGACCTTGCGCAGCGACGGGAGCAACGCACTCGAGCTCTGTTGCTCGTGGGGAAGCTCCAGCCAGTGTGCCTGACCGCTCATTGCCTTGGAAGGCCGGGCCTTCATTAGATCCGCGGCGACGAGGGTCATCGCTGCCCTGCCAATAAAATGGCGACGAAATTGGTTGAATGCTCCCCACATATCGACCTCCAAGAGGAGTTACCCAACGCCGAGTGGACCACCGCCCTCGTCGCGGTTTCGAGCTCATCCATCCGACGAAGACGTGCCTTGCGCGTTTGCCGAAATACCTACTTTTCGTCCGGTTTCGGGTGAATAGACGCTGATAGGCAGTCACAATCCCGTCGATCGGTCGAAATCGGTCGCGCGGAAACGGCTCCTCCGAGGGGTCAGGCTTGAGAAAGCAATTCTTTCGGGAGCCAGGAATCGACCGGATCCTCGCCTCGAGATGGAACCGGCTCCGTCACTCGCGCTTCATGCGGCCGCAACGGTGACCGCCGGACAAGCATTCCCGTCTCCGGGAGAGTGTCTGCCCGACATCGGACATTCTATCGAGAATCGGTTTGATCCTAAATCGACTGCACCAGCGCCGAGGGCGTCTGGCGGACGCCTTAGGGGCGGCCGAATGATCGATAGAGGGCCAAATCATGAGTCCCGTAAGGAAAACCGTCATTATCACCGGCGCATCCCAGGGCATCGGCGCCGGTCTGGTTCAGGCCTATCGAGACCGCAACTATCGCGTCATCGCCAATTCGCGGTCGATCAAGCCCAGCGATGACCCCGACGTGCTCACCGTAGCGGGCGATATTGGCGTGCCCGAGACCGCTTCACGGATCATACGCGAGGGACTGGCGCGCTTCGGCCGGATCGACTCCCTGGTGAACAACGCCGGTGTCTTTGTCGCGAAACCGTTCGTAGAGTTCACCCAAGAGGACTACGACTACAATCTCCGCGTCATTGTCGCAGGGTTCTTCCACATCACTCAAGCCGCGGCGCGCGAGATGCTGAAGCAGGGCTCCGGCCATATCGTCAGCATCACGACCTCCATCGTCGATCAGCCCATGGCGGGCGTGCCCGCCGCTCTCGCTTCGCTGACCAAGGGCGGCCTCAACGCGGTGACGAAATCGCTAGCGATCGAATTCGCTAAGAGCGGTATCCGCGTCAACGCCGTCGCTCCGGGCATCATCAAGACGCCGATGCATCCGCTCGAAACCCATGCCGCCCTCAGCACCCTGCACCCACTCGGCCGGATGGGCGAGATCGGCGATATCGTCGATGCCGTTCTCTATCTCGAAGGCGCGGGCTTCGTCACCGGCGAAATCCTCCACGTCGACGGCGGGCAGAACGCCGGTCGTTGGTAAAGCTACGGGGTAGGAGAGCAACTATGCCGATCGCCACGGTTCAGGTCACCCGCGAGCGCACCAAGCCCGGCTGCGATTCCGTCACCGCGGAGGAGAAGGCGGCCATCATGCGGGGCGTCAGTACAGTCCTCCTCGATGTCCTCAACAAGCCGCCGGAATCAAGCCATGTCGTGATCGAGGAAGTCGATCTCGACAAACGGGGGTGGGGTGGGGTGCCGACGGTCGAATACCGCCGCCGTCGAGCCCTCGCGCCAGGGGCTTGGCCCATTCGGCCCGCGCTTTTCTAGGCACGCTGCCCACCGAGCAAAACCGAGGCGGTAAAAGTAGCCGGAGCATTTAGAACGCCAGCAGACCGCAATCCGTGGAAACACGCGTCCTCATTCTCAAATCAACGGGAGTCTACCCATGTCGGTGAATGTCCTATACAGAACTTCGGCCCGTGCGACGGGTGGCCGAGACGGCCACTCCGCCACTCTCGACGGCCGGCTCGACGTCATTCTTACCAAGCCCAAGGAGCTCGGCGGTGGCGGCGGCAATGGTGTCAATCCGGAACAGCTCTTCGCGACCGGCTACGCCGCGTGTTTTATCGGCGCGATGCAGTATGTCGCTTCAAAAGGCGGCCCGAAGGTCCCCTCAGATACCTCTGTTACGGCAACTGTCGGGATCGGACCGCGTTCAGAGGGTGGTTTTGGACTCGAAATCGCCCTGGAAGTTTCGCTACCCGGTATCGGCCGTACCGAAGCCGAGATTCTTGTGGCCAAGGCCCATCAGGCGTGCCCCTATTCGAACGCTACCCGCAATAATGTGGATGTAAAGCTGAGCATAGTCTAAGGCGATCGAATTCGTTCCGGTGGAGCGCGATAGTCCGAAGATAGTTGGGCTCCGTCCACAGCCGGACGCTGACTTGTCTTCCTCATGGGATCGATGGCGGCCAGTCTCGGACCGGCCGCCATTAGTTCGTCGCGGCAAAGGTGTCCGGCCTCCTGGAACGTTGCAGTCGCCGGCGCGGCCCCCTCCGGCGATTATGTCGCGTGATCCTCGTCGGTGCCGGGTCTGATAACGCTCGCGACCTCTCAGGGACAGAATATATCGCTGCCGAGTTGGGATGGCGAGGCACGTCCCTCTGTTCTCTTGCAATATCGGCGATGCCAAATCGAACGCGTTATGCCGCGCCTGTGTACATCGCTGTTCGGCTGTCGCCACGATTCCGTCGTGAGACGGCAACAATACCGGCGGATCGCCCTCAGCCCACGCCGAATTATCCCGGCTTTCGACAGGCTGATTGCCACCTGCCGTTTATAGTCATTCTTAAAGTAGTCTCTACATATATCGTATCAGTCATCGAGACTGATTGTCGCATTGAAAGACGACAGGCTAATTGGTATTTGGAGAAACGAAATGACGATGTCAGGTAAATTTGGCCTTATCAGCCTCGCAACTATCATTATATTTGGCACGGCTCAAGCCCATGAGCATTATGATCGAACGGAATCTGTGAACCCGCAATGTTCGATTGAGAAGAGTGTATTTCTTTCGTCGGGCTCAGCCTCGGAACAAGCGGTCTTGACCCTCATCCGCGATCGGATAGGGCCGACCGACGGTCTCGATGCGTCGATTGCAGTCTCAGGGTGTCCGGTGCCCGCAGGCAACACTCAACCGACTCGTCTGCGCCCCAGGGAGTAGTGGCGCGAACGGTATCGGCGACGGAGCGCCGACTTAACCCTCCGTCATTCCGATGGCATGTTCGGCGCCCATACTTGGTCGCGCTGGACATGCGTTGGTCTGACGATGATAAGCGGATGAAATTCAGAGCGCAGTTTGTGGCGTCCTGGCGCAGAGAATTCCACCAGACCTCATTATCCGGGTCGGAATCCGTCCAATACGGCGTGATAAATAGACCGGTTAGGCGGCAACTTTTGCCCACCGCCGCCCGGCAGTTTCTGCGCCATCGCCGTCCACGTCTCTTTCCGCGGCGCTTGAGCCCTCGAATTTTCATGGCACGTCTTCTGCAACCCATGCGATTGTCAAAACACAAGGAGCATGTCATGCAGGTTGGATCATCGACAACTCTCGCAACGCAGTTGCAGGCACTTGGAAATGCTGCCGCAGGCAAATTCCAAGCTGGGCAGGATTTCAGCTTCCTTCTCGAGATGGAGAATGGGACCGTGAGCGATGCGAGAGGTTCTTCGCCCGGGGCGCCCACAGACATAGATTCTGCGAGCGTCGGCGCTAGCCAAGGCTACGGGCTCTCGATGTCGGGGAGCTTCAAATCCGAATCTCTGGTCGCGGTCGGCACGATGGGGACGGGCGGCCACATGACGCCGTTCTCCTCTCAACAGGTGCAGGGCGAAGAGGCAGCCTTGGGCCTCGCAGGAAAGTCGGCGTATGCAAACGCCCTGCAAAATTTCCTGGCCCTGAGCCAGGCAGGAGGCCAGATAGGCGGGACCACCCTGAATGATAAGGAACAATTCGTGGCCGACAATGGCTTGATCTCAGGCACTTTCAACACGAGCCTCTCCCTGAGTTCGGACTGAAGCGAGGGCGATCCCTGAGGCCCATCTAAGCGGAGGATGGGCCTCTCCCGCGCGCCGTCACGCTGACAGGCCTCGGCTTAGGGGCTGGATGGATAATTCCCCAAAGATAAAGCTGCTTCCCGATTTATATATCAGTCATGACGTTTCGAACAAAAATTAAGAAATAGAACGTCGCCAGAATGTCCAATTTTTGATGATTGGATACAATACACAAATCACTTCGTCGACAATACTCTCATTTATAATTTCGTTCATGTTGGAAAGGAAGGCGAATCACGCCGAACTACGGCATGTAACGATACATGATGGGAGTAAGAAATGGTCAAGACTTCGGCCACAGGAGCCAACGATTTCGATACTGACATCCTCGCGGTTGGCGCCGCGGGCGTAGGTTGGCCGGTCGAGGATTGTGCACTCGTCGCACTGACTGACGTCGGTCTCACCGTCGCGCAGATAGCAAAATATTTTTCCGTCACCACGACAGACGTTCAAGTGCTGATGGATCGGCTTGACCGAGTGGAACAGGAAATCCTCGGTCTTTCCCGGACGTGAATGTCGGTGATTCGAACCGCGGGCTTCACACCCAACGACGATATTGAATTTATTAGCATAATCGAGGCTGATCATGGACTGGGATAAGCTCAAAACCTTCTATACCGTCGCCGAGACGGGAAGTTTCTCCGCAGCGCAAGAGCCGTTGCGGCGGAGCCAGTCGGCTCTGAGCCGGCAGGTCGCGACACTCGAGGAAACGTTGGACGTGCAGTTATTCCATCGCCATGCCCGAGGCCTCAAACTGACGGAGCAAGGCGAGCTCCTGCGCAAGACGGTCGAGGATATCCTCGAGCAGGTCTCGGTCGCAGAAATGAGTATGCAGGAGGGGTGGTCTACCCCTCGCGGACCGCTTAAGATTAGCACTACAGCAGCATTCGGCGCCTTTTTTCTGGCGCCACGGTTGAATCTGTTCTGCGAGCTTTACCCTGAGATAACCGTCACACTCCTGATCGATGACGGTAAAGCGAACCTCTCCGTCGGCGAGGCCGATGTGGTCATCCGTTCTTCGCCCCCGGAGCAGAGCGAACTTATCCAACGACGCCTTTTCAGTTGGTCTTGCGGGGCTTACGCATCACCGGATTATTTGCGCTGTCATGGTATTCCGCAACATCCCCAGGATCTTGATCATCATCATCTGATTACCCTCGGGCGCGATCCGGACTTTGATGCTCTGGCAGGCAGATGGTTGCTTGATCTGGGCGCTGATCCGGACGCCCCGAGGCGATCCCGTGCCGCGATCGGCGATGTACACTGTCTTCAACAGGCCGCTTCGGCAGGGTTGGGGATCGTCGCGCTGCCCAGTATTGTCACCCCGGCGCTCCTTGGCCTTGCTCCAGTACTGCCGACGTACTCGTCGCCCATGACAAATATCTATTTCTCGTATGCTGCATGCTTCCGGAAATCGAAGAAGATTGCCGCCTTGCGCGATTTTCTCGTCCGCAGCTTGGACACAGTGGATTTAACCTAAAGGGCAGAAAACTCAAAATACCCTCGCGGGTAAGTGGACAAATCCTCAGGACTGGGAAAAGTGGACGTCGCTGAAGTAGATCGAGACCATGAGCGGTTTCTCGATCAGGCGATCATCCGCGCCTCGCTGATATGCCCGGCGCCTAGTTGGAAGCCGCGATCCCCCTACGACATCGACGGCGTCGTCGAGCCGTAGCAGCTTGTGACCTAACCCCCGACTCTCATCCAAGCTGGACCAGAGACCGTTCATGTTCCATGCGCATGAGCGCGAGTGGAACAAGGAGCTGCGAAGCGTAGCCTTCGGCTGCGCGGAACGAAGCAGCCCCTTGCGGTTCGAGCTTGGCGGCGAAGGCTGTGATTCGGCGCCGGCTTTGGACGCCGATGTGCACGAGAACCGATTGATCTAACGTGAGATAATGGGGTTCCTTTGCGAGGCAAAATCACAGCCAGATTTCGAAGGACCTGCTGGGGTGCTCGATGGCGCGTAACAAGGGCACCTGTGATAACCGCCGCAACATCCGGCGCGACGCGCTCGACAAGTTGGTCATCGATGGCCTGCGTACTAACCTCATGGCGCCGGAGTTGTTCGCCGAGTTCTCCGAGGAATTCACCCGCGAGGTGAACCGGCTGCGGATCGAGGGAAGCGCCGGTCTGGTTGGTGCCCGCTCGGATTTGAACAAGATCGATCGCGAACTCGACTTCACATGCCGAGCCCAAGCCGCTACTGCACCCGAACATGGCGACGTTGTACCGGGAACGCCTTGAGCGCCTGCACGAGACCTTGGCGGGCAACGCCGAGGCCGCTGGGATTATCCGGTCGCTGATCGAGCTCATCACACTGACGCCCGAAGGCGATGGTCTCGCGATTGTTTTGCGCGGTGATCTGGCTTCGACGACTGCGTTAGCGTCGGACAGCAAAAAGCCCAGCTCTGGCGAGACTGGGCTTTTTGGTTGCGGAGTATCGCAAGTATCGTTGGTTGCGGGGATAGGATTTGAACCTATGACCTTCAGGTTATGAGGGGCTTCAAACATTTAAAATTCCTGTTTTAATTCAATGATCACTGGGTTCTTTTGTGCCAGTTTTGTGCCGTCGAACAGACAGGAACGGCTGTCGAGGTCGCGATTTTCTTTGGAACGCCTCAGGTTTGTTTTGAGGAATAAACAGTCATATAGGGTCTCTTCGCGGCTATAGCCGCGTGCTGCGCAAGGCCCTCGGCGTAGGTCTTTGCC
>CAIUCF010000721.1 GCA_903897565.1 uncultured Rhodospirillales bacterium
CCGGGCCTTCCTCGCCCCAGGTCGCATCCTTGGCGTGGCGCAGCACGGGCCCCCAGCGATCGAGCTCTTCCCGGAGCGATCGCGGCGCCTCCCAATCGGCAAGCGTCTGGCGCCAGTCGACCTTGTGGAGCCGGGCCAACAGCTGCGCCGCCTGCAGCCACAGGGGGCGAACCGCCGCCGGCGCGCGCGAGAACGAAGCATGCGGCTCCCAGGCGACGAAAACCCGGCCCGGCAGCTTTTCCATGACGATGAACGGTGTGCCCAGCAGGTCTTCGTCGGGCGAGGCGAAGGGGACGTTGGGGACGGGAAGCCCGGCGGCATGCAGCCCTCGCAACAGCGGCGCCTGGCGATAGACATCGGTATTGCCGCGCCGGGTCACGCCCACTGGGGCGAGCTTGAGGACATAGGCATTGGCAACCTTGCCGGCGCCGTCCAGAACGTCGAAGCCGAAGGTCAGACCGGCATGGCCGTCGATCATCTCCGCGAGTCCGTCGACCCGGAACTCGGCGCCGAATTCGCGGTCGACGAGACGCTGCAGCCCGACTTCGAGAGACTTCAAGCGCGTGTTTTCCGAGGCTCCCGACATCTGTGCTCCCATGGGGCCATAGCCCGAGGCTTGTTCTTCGTTGCCCTCTCTATCGTCCGCCCCGGCGCGACTGTCAACTTTAAAGTTGGGAACTCGAATTCAAAGTGGAAATCATTCGGTCAACTGCCGTGAAAGCGGCAGGTCGGCGGGAACTTCCAACCCGGCGGCAGGTCCTTGAAATCGATGCCCGCGGGATTCAGGACCCGCTGATAGGCCTGCAGGCTGGCCGGCCACGTACTCTTGATATAGGCGATGACGTCGTCGATCTGGCGATCCGACAGGGTTCCGGCGAAGGCCGGCATGCGGCTGCGATAGCCGGGCGCGGCATAGGCGTAGACACTGTGCGCCGTTAGCTCATGGAGCTGGGCATCGGAATGCTGCCAGGTGTGGCCGCTTGCATCGTGGGGTGGCGCGGGAAAGTAGCCGTCCGCGCCGGGACGCTCCCAATTGGCCTGCCCCTCGAGATGGCTCCCGTGGCAACTGGCGCAGTATTGGCCGTAGACCTGTCGTCCCGACTCGACCTGGACGGGATCAAGCCTCAGGCCGGCAGGAGCATGGCGAATGAATGGCATGGCGATGGCAACGGCCAGGGCGGCGCCGAGGCCGAGCGCCACGATCTGACCCAGCGGAATCTTCACGGAATCAGGCTCTTGAGACGCTCTGCCAGGGTTGCCGGGTCGGTTTCATCGGCGAAATTCGTCACGAAGCGGCCATCGGGATCCATGACATAGAGCACCGAGCTGTGATCCATGTCGTAGCCGCCATCGGTCGTCGGATGCTTGGCGGCGTAGACGTGATAGGCCTGCTCGGCAGCGGTGATCGCGGCGTCGGAGCCGGTCAAGCCGACGAATTCCGGCCCGAAACTGGCGACATAGGATTTCAATGTCGCGGCGGTATCGCGGGCCGGATCGATCGTGATGAAGATCGGCGTTACCCGCGACCGTTTGGCGCCGAGCTGATCGAGGGTCGCCCCAATATTGTTGAGCGCCGTCGGGCAAGCATCGGGACAATGGGTGTAGCCGAAATAGACGATCAGCCAGCGACCCTTGAAATCCTTGTCCGTGACCGTCCGGCCATTCTGGTCGATGAGGGTGAAGGGACCACCCACCACCCCGGCGTTCGACGCCGTCCCGGCGAACCGGGTATAGGCCGTGTAGGCGAGCAAAGCGAACAGTGCAATGGCAAAGCCGTAGCCGAGTGTTTTGAGATAGTTCGTCATGATGCGCCCCCCGCCCGGCCGGTCATTTCGGCATGTCCATGTTGGACATCCCGGGCATTGCGTCCATTCCCGACATCGGCGTCATCGGGGTGGACTCGCGCAAAGGGCGGACCGTGACGGCGACCGTAACCGGCCCGGCCTTCTCGAAGTTCAGGGTCAGGGGGAAATGATCCCCGGGCTTGAGCGGCGCCTTCAGCCCGGTCACCATGATGTGATAACCCATCGGCGCGAAATGGAAGGGCGTGGCCGCGGTGATCGCAACGCGCTCGACCGCCCGCATCTGGCCGATGCCGTTGAGCATCTGATGCAGGTGGAGCGAGGCCGCCGCGATCGGTGTCGTCGCCGCGACAACTGCGTCGGCTTGCGCGGACACGATCGTCAGATAGACGGCGCTGCTCGTCGCCTGCCCGGGCGTGGCCCGCGTCCAGGCGTCGCTGACCTGAACAGCGTCTGCCGCCCATCCGGCCGTCGGCAGCAGGCAGAGCCCGATCAGAGCGAGCCGGCGCGATAGCGTCAGGTAGTTCATGTGCATCTCTCCGTTTAGTTCATGCTTGGGGCGGCGGCAGCGTGCCGAGGACGCTGGCCGCCGCGAGGATGAGAATTCCGACGGCGATCTCGATACCGATACGCCGGTAGAGCGAGTCGGGCCGCCAATCGCGGCTGACGGCGAACCGATTGACGACCGCAAGGCTGAGCATTGTGGCGACCAGGATCAGTTTGCCGGCGAGTGCGATAGACCACGGCGCGGTCGACAGCAGATTGCCATCCTGGGCGAGGATCGCGGTGTTGATGACTCCCGTCACCAGGACGAAGGAGACCGCGCAATAGCCCATGCGCGAGAAGTGCCCTACCGCGCGCCGGACCTCGGCGTCGCTCGACGCGCGATCGCCGAGCCGAAGCCGGAGGGGTATCAATCCGCCGAACCAGGCGCCGGCGGCGAGCAGATGGACAGCCTGATTGCCGAGATGGAGAGCCCCGGCTCTGCCGCCAATCCAGGCGCTGTGGCCCTCATCGGCGAGGCTGGCAAGGAAGACGGCGGCAAGGAGCGTCGTCAGCCACCAGCCACCCCAAAGGCTCGCCATCACCAGCGCAACAGCCAGCACCAGACGCCACCGCCACACTTCCCCGAATACGGTCTCGACCAGGACCGTCATCAGAATGCCGCGATTGAGGCAATACGACCAGCCACCGGCCATGCTGCCGGCCTCCACGATGAGCCAGAGCCCGGCGGAGAGACCGGCAACGACGCTCGCCGCCACGACGATCCGGAGCAACGCGGCTTCGCTGCGCGCTTCGCCGGCGATCAGGCGAAACAGGCTGGCCCCGAACGCGGCCATGCATGCCGCGTAATGGATCAACCTGATGACGTCGAGCGTCGCGTCCATGGCGAGGTTACTGTTTGACCGTGAAGGCGTAATGGCCCCGGGTCTTGTGCGAATCGTCCGACAGCACGTGCCAGCTCACCTTGTAATGGCCGGGCATCAGCGGCGCAGCCAGGGTGACCACCATGGTGGTCGGGTCGGCGGGCGCCAGGGCGACCGCCGAGGGTTTTACCGCCATACCGTCATCCATGGCGATGGTCAGGCCGGAGAACGCCAGCTCCACGCCCTCGGTGAAAGACAGCCGGAGCTGGGAGGGGCCGGTCGCTACTGTCGCCCCCGCGGCCGGGTCCGCCTGCTTGAGATGGGCATGGGCGAAGGCCGGGGTCGCGAGGGTCGAGAGCGTGGCAACGGAAACGCAGGCGCGGATCGCCGTCAGGCGAGAAAATCGCAGCATGGAAATCATCCTTCTGAACGAGACGTCGAAATGAAACGGCAAGGATCAGAAGACGGGTGGCGGGCCTCGCGGCTGTTGCGGCGTGTAACGGGCTGCGGCGAGCGGTCCGACGACACGAACGAGCGGCAGCCCGATCGGGCGACATTGCACCGCGTCGATGATATTTCCGGATGCGGGCGGGAGCAGGCTCGCCCCGAGATTGACCGCCACGCAAAGCGGGCATTGGCTGTGCCGGTGCGGCGTCTGCGGGCTTTCCTGTCCGGCCGGCGTCGCGTGGTGCGTCGTACAGATATGGACGAGATCGTCAACAACCCCGCGGCTGGCGGCATAACTCGGGATCGGAAGTACGGCGACGACGAGTTGAACCAGCAGCGCGAGGATGCCGAACCACGCGCCGAGCGAACGTGCAACCCCGAGGGTCGGTCGCAAGCGGGATCTCGATCGTGAGTCGTCTCGGCGCATGACTGAATCCGTTAGCGCTTTCCGGCGATGCGCGCAAGCTGCAGACATGCTCGCTCCAGCACTTTGATAAGGCCTCCCGGCCCCTGAAAGAACAGCCGGCGTCTAAGTCGCTTCGACCGGTTTCAGGCTCCCGTCGAGCGCCCCGATCAGCGCCTTCAGTTCCGGCTCGTCGACCAGCTGCGCAGCCTCCGTCACCGGCATCCAGCGCTTTTCCCGCTCTGCCATTTCTGGCCATTTCGCGTGCTCGGTCTCGACCCGAAGAGCGAAGATCTGGACGATGACGGGTTGGGTTTTACTGCGCGAGAGCTGCTTGTCATACCGATAGCTGCCAAGCGGCGTGGCCCCGACCGTACCCTCGACGCCGGCTTCCTCGAAGGCCTCGCGCGCCGCCGCCTGCGGCGGTGTCAGATTCTTGATTGGCCAACCCTTGGGAATGACCCAGCGCCGCGTCTCGCGCGACGTGATCAGCAAGATTTCCGGGGCACCGTCCGGACCCGTCCGCCAAGGCAGGGTCGCATATTGCTTCCTCGATTTCGTCGAGATCTTCTTGATTGCTTTCATACCCGCCGTCTCAATTCGCGAACAGGCTGAGCGATTGCGCCGCTTTGAACAAGAGCGCACTCACCATGGCTGCTGCCGGCATTGTGATGAACCAGGCCCAGACGATGCCCGTCGCCACGTTCCAGCGTACCGCGGACATGCGCCGGGCCGCCCCGACGCCGATGATCGCTCCCGTGATCGTGTGCGTCGTCGAGACTGGAATGCCGATATAGGTGGCGAGAAACAGCGTCACCGCGCCACCCGTCTCGGCGCAAAACCCCTGTTGCGGTGATAGCCGGGTGATCTTCGAGCCCATGGTGTGGACGATGCGCCAGCCGCCGAGGAGCGTGCCGAGCGCCATCGCTGCCTGGCAGGCGAGCACGACGGCGAACGGAACATGGAAGCCGCCACTTAACTTGCCATGGGCGAACAGCAGCACGGCAATGATTCCCATCGTCTTCTGCGCGTCATTGCCGCCATGGCCGAGCGAATAGAGCGAGGCCGAGACGAATTGCAGGCGGCGGAATATCTGGTCGGCCCAGTTCGGCCGCGCCCGCACAAACAGCCATGACACGATCAGGACCAGGAGCAGCGCCAGGGAGAAACCGATCAAGGGCGAAGCGACGATACCGAGCGCGGTCTTGCCGAGACCACTCCAGATAATCGCCTCGAAGCCGCCCTTGGCGAGCCCGGCACCGACTAGGCCGCCGATCAGCGCATGCGAGCTCGAAGACGGGATCCCGGCGAGCCAGGTAACGACGTTCCAGGTAATCGCCCCACCCAGCGCGCCGAAGATCATGGCGTCGGTGACGATATGGGTATCAACGATGCCCTTCCCGACCGTCTGCGCCACATGCAGGCCAAACAGGGCAAAGGCGATGAAGTTGAACACCGCGGCCCAGATGACGGCGTAGCGCGCCGACAGCACCCGCGTCGAGACGATGGTGGCGATCGAATTTGCGGCGTCGTGCAACCCGTTTAAAAGATCAAACAGCAGGGCGACGCCGATCAGGACGTAGAGCGCAACCTCCGGACTCATGAAACCCATGTGCCGGGTTACAGCTGTTCAATCAGCAAACCGCTGATCTCGTTCGCGATATCCTCGAAGCGGTCGACCACCTTTTCCAGGTGTTCGTAGATCTTGCTGCCCACGATGAACGCGATCGGCTCGGTCTTGGCGACGCCGTAGAACAGATGGGCGAGCCCGCGATCGTAGAGCTGGTCCGACTGCTCCTCGAGTTGCGTTACCTGCTCGGTGATCTCGTTCAATCGCTTGGCGTTGGCCCGCATCGCACGCAACAACGGCAAGGCTTCGGCGGTCAGGGACGCCGTCTTCACGATCAACTCGCCGAGCGCGACCATGTCCGGCTCGAAGCTGCGCTGCTCGTAGAGCGTGATCGTTTTCGCCGTCTTGTGCATCTGATCGATGGCATCGTCCATTGAGGTGATCAGGCTGCGGATGTCGCCGCGATCGAACGGGGTCATGAAGGTCCGCCGCACCGCGAGCAGAACGTCGCGGGTGATCTCGTCCGCCCGCTGCTCCTGGCTCGTCAGCGCGGCGCAATGCTGCGGGGTCGCGTCACCGCCCTGGAGGACCAGCCGCAATGATTGCGCCCCGGCGCACAGGGTTTCACCATGCTGCTCGAATAGGGCGAAGAAGCGATCCTCCTTGGGCAGGAGTGCCTGGAACCAACTCAACATCGATCGGCCTTGAGACTGCGGCTACGGTTTGCTTAACAGGATACTTACTGCGCCGCCGCCGCGCCCATTCCAATCATAAAATAAGTCCGATTAATGTTTTTCGGACGTCAGCCCGAAAAATGCCGCGGCCTTCTCCGCAAGGGTAACGCCGTCGCGCTGCTGAACCGCCCTGTCGATCTCGTCGAGATTATGGCCGGCACCGGCGACGACATCGAGATCGTAGCGCGCACCGGCGGCGATCAGGGCCCGCCGGCTTTCGGCTTCCGCGCGGTACGCGACGCGAGAAAAGCCGCGCCGCCCCCGTCCGCCGGCGACGGGCACGTTCGCGTCGTCGGCGCCGTGGATTGCCAGCACCCGTAGGCCATGCGCAGTGATGCAGCGCGGGCGCTCGATATTGAGTGGTCCTGAGATCGCGACGGCGGCGGCATATAGATTGGTTTCGCAGACCAGCCGCTGGGTCATCATGGCGC
>CAIUCF010000722.1 GCA_903897565.1 uncultured Rhodospirillales bacterium
ATCTGGCGGGCTATGATCTGCTGGAACTCTGGGCCTTCGCCCTGCCGGCCCGTTTCAGCCTGCCGACGCCGCGCGGTCTCGCCGCGGCGCTCGGCATCGCCGTGCCGGAGGATCTCGAGGATCAGGCGATGCGCCTGCCGGAGATCGCCGAGCGTCTGGTCAACCTCGTCGCCGCGTCGGCGACCGACGATATCCGCGACCTCGTCGCCGCCATGAGCCGCGGCGGCTGGCTGTGGGGACCGGTGCTGCAGCAGGCACTGGCGACGCCGGCCGAAGCGCGGCCGCGCCGCGCCGGCGCCGGGCTCGATGTCTGGACGAAGCTGCCGGAATGGGCCGAGTCCGGACCGCCGCCGCCACCGACCGATTTCCCGATCGACCCCGCCGCGGCACGCCAGCGTCTCGCCGCCCTGCTGGACGTCGCCCATGGCTCGGCCGAAGAGCGGCCGCAGCAGGCCGATTACGCCTCGGCGGCGAGCGCCGCCTTCGATCCCCGCGAGGCGCCCGGCTCACCGATCTCGGTGCTCGCAGAAGCCGGCACCGGGGTCGGCAAGACCCTGGGCTATCTGGCGCCGGCCAGCCTCTGGGCCGAACGCAACGGCGGCCCGGTATGGATCTCGACCTATACCCGCAACCTGCAGACCCAGATCGAGAACGAGCTCGACCGGCTCTATCCCGACCCCGTCGAGAAGGCCGAGCGCGTGGTCGTGCGCAAGGGTCGCGAGAATTACCTCTGCCTGCTGAACTACGAGGAGGCGGCCCGCGCCGTGACGTCACGCCCGGTCGACGCGATCAGCCTCGGCCTGATGGCGCGCTGGATCGCCGCGACCCGTGACGGCGCCCTGGTCGGCGGCGATTTTCCCGGCTGGCTCACCGACATCCTCGGCCGCCAGCAGACCCTCGGCCTCGCCGATCGCCGCGGCGAATGCGTCTATTCCGCCTGCCCGCATTACCAGAAATGCTTCATCGAGCGCTCGGTCCGCCGCGCCCGCCGTGCCGCGATCGTGATCGCCAATCACGCCCTGGTGATGATCCAGCTCGGCCTCGGCGGCCCCGATGACGGCTTCCTGCCCACCCGCTACATCTTCGACGAGGGCCATCACGTCTTCGACGCCGCCGACGGCGCCTTCTCCTCCCTGCTCTCGGGCCGCGAGGCCGGCGAGTTGCGGCGCTGGATCCTCGGCGCCGACGGCGGCTCCAGCCGGGCGCGGGGTCTGCGGCGGCGGATCGAGGATCTGATCGCCGATGATGATGCCGCCCTCGAACTGCTGCAGGACGCGCTGGTGGCGGCCGCCGCCCTGCCCAATGAGGGCTGGCTGCGCCGGGTGTCGCAGGACGAGCCGCGCCAGGCGATCGAGGCATTCCTGAGCGTCGCCCGGCGCCAGGTGCTGACCCGCGTCGCCGACTCCGAAGCCGGCTATGACCTCGAAGCCGGCAAGGAGATGCCGATCGCCGGACTGATCGACGCCGCCAACGCCGCCGAACGGGCGCTCGCCGCGATCGAGACGCCGCTGCTCGCCCTGAAGAAGAAGCTGGAGAAGCGGCTCGAAGCCAGCCCCGAGGATCTCGACACGGCAACCAGACTAAGGCTCGACGCCATGAGCCGCGGACTGGAGCGCCGCGCGACCCATCAGCTCGGTGCCTGGCGCAAGATGCTGCACGACCTCGCCGCGGCGACCCCCGACGGCATGGTCGACTGGTTCTCGCTCAGCCGCAGTGAGGGTCGCGAGAGCGATGTCGGGCTGCATCGCCACTGGGTCGACCCCACCATCCCCTTCGCCATGACCATCGCCGGCCCCGCCCATGGCATGCTGCTGACTTCGGCGACCCTGACCGACGGCACCGGCGAGCCCGAAGCCGACTGGCTGGCGGCGGAGACCCGCACCGGCACCCGGCATTTCCTGGCCCCGGCGATCCGCGCCCATGTCCAGTCGCCGTTCGACTACGCCGCACAGACGCGGACCTTCGTGATCACCGATGTCCGCCGCGAGGATCTCGACCAGGTCGCCTCGGCCTATCGCGCGTTGTTCCTGGCGGCGGGCGGCGGCGGGCTTGGGTTATTCACCGCGATCTCGCGCTTGCGCGCCGTGCATGAACGCATCGCCGGCCCGCTCGACGCCGCAGGATTGATGCTGCTGGCCCAGCATGTCGACGGCATCGATATCGGCACCCTGATCGACATCTTCCGTGCCGAGGAGAACGCCTGCCTGCTCGGCACCGATGCGGTGCGCGACGGCGTCGACGTGCCCGGACGCAGCCTGCGCCTGATCGTGTTCGACCGCGTGCCGTGGCCACGGCCGGACATCCTCCACCGCGCCCGCAAATCGGCCTTCGGCGGCCGGGTCTACGACGACATGCTGACCCGGCTCAAGCTGCGCCAGGCCTTCGGCCGCCTGATCCGCCGCGCCGATGATCGTGGCGTCTTCGTGCTGCTGGATTCGATGATGCCGTCGCGGCTCAACGGTGCCTTCCCCGAGGGCGCGACGCCGCGCCGGGTCGGCTTGAAGGACGCGATTGAAGAGACGCGGGCCTTTCTCGGGGCTTGAGGCGCAGCCCAGGATTGGTAAGAATGGATCGCGTGAAACAACGCTTCCACCGCGGCCGGCGTGGCGATGTCGGCCGCCGCGAACCCGGGCCAACCGGGACAGGGAGGATGGCATGCAGTGGCAACCACGACTCGGGCCCATTCCGCCGATCGAATACGCGATGCTGCATCGAACCCGGAACTCCGGCGAGATCGTGGCCCTCTACCGCGGCGAGCAGGTCTACCAGACGGTGATCGACGAGTTCGACCGCCACTACCGCTACACCGGCCTGGCGCCGCGCCTGCCCAGCGGCGAATTCGACTTCAAGGCGCTGGGCCGCGGCGAGTTCATCCTGCTGCCCGGCCTGCTCTACGTCTCGGAAAGCGATCCTCGCCGATAGGGATAGGGGCCGCGGAAGAATAGTGCCGGCATGGCTGGCTTTCTAAGTCGTGCCCAACGGCGCGGCCACTCCCATACGTTGGGCTACGCCATCGAGCCGTCGGTCAAGCGTCCATAGCGATCCACCTTGGGTGAGACGCGCCGCGGCCAGCAAATGCACGTCGACATAGCCTATACCGAGACCGTACAGCGTCTGGCTCTCGATCAAATGCGAAACCTCATGGTCGCTCGCGACCGTCGCTTTCGGCAAGCCTCGGAGGTCACGCAGAATCTGATCGCGTTGTCTCAGGTTGCCCAGAGCCAGTTCTCCAATCACGAACGGATGCGTCAGCACCCGACCTGACCCAAGCAGCCTCGCAAGGACGGCGCCACCGTGCCGGAAGTAATCGATCCAGACCGAGGTATCGACGAGGATCACGCCGGTTCGGGCTGACGGCGCGGAATGGGCGCCAAATCCCCCTCGGTACCACCGAGACGGGCAAGCCGCCGTGCGCTCTCGCGCTCGATCAGCGCCTTGAGGGCTTCACGAACGAGTGCGGTCTTTTCGCCGAGCCCGGTGTAGTCCTGGGCTGCCGCGACGAGATCGTCATCCAACACAAGTGTCGTGCGCATTGGCGGCCTCCTTAGAATGGCGGCACGAGAGATATCATCAAATGATGCCGCTGTGAATGCCACCACCGATACCGGCGGTTTAACGTCTATCCCTACCACACCGAGCAAAAATTTCGATTCTTATGGAATTCTGATGCCGGCGCGGTGAAGCCCGGATGGAAGCTTTATGCGGGCGAATGCTACCGATTCTCCACCGATGGACACCCGATTAGGCGGGTGCGGACGGAGGAGAAAATGCGGCGTTACGGTTCGAGCTCGGTGGCGAAGAGCTTTGACGATTATGCGATCCTGCATCACACGACGGGATCGGGCGAGCTGATCGGCAGCTATCGCGATCACCCGATTTACGAACGGGTGACCGACGAATTCGGCCGGGTTTATTCCTATCTCGGCCTGGCGCCATGCCGCCGCGACGGCAGTTTCGATGTCGACAGCTTCGGGCCGGGAGAATTCGTGCAGCCCCCGGGTCTGCTCTATCTCTGCGATGAGGTGAAGGCGAAGAGCGTCGCCAAGAAAGCCTCGCTCGAGGTCAGTCTGATCTAGCAACTGAACACTCTGGGCGGGTCGCGCGCACGACGCCAATATCGGGCCGCGATCCGCCCGCGGCGTCACGGCGCCTCAGGACCGCGCAGAAGTAGCCTTCCCCAATCGTAACGCGATCGCCAGCGCGGCACCGAGCAGGAGCCCGACGAAGCCGGCCACGCCGTCCCAGCCAAAACCTTCCCATAGCCGCCCGCCGAGCCAGCCGGCCGTGCTGGAGCCGACGTAATAGGCCAGCAAGTACAG
>CAIUCF010000723.1 GCA_903897565.1 uncultured Rhodospirillales bacterium
CAGCTATTCCCCGCCCGAACTGCGCTCGATGATGGAGGCGGTCGGCTTCCGCGATATCCGGTTTCTTGGCGATGGTTCCGCACCCTATACCCCGTCGAGCCGGAAGCTGGTCGTCGCGGCCATGAAATAGCGGGGGAGCCTCGGCTCGAGACTGCAGCACCGTCAGCGGCGCAGGTCTGGTCCGATAACGTTCGAGACGGAGCCGCCTGTCAGGATCTGGTCAGAATTTAAGCGGAAGATGGTGTGCTGACGGATTGTGCACGCCGCACGGTCCCTTGTGGCTGGGGAGCTATTTTCGACGATGCCGGAGGATTATTGCTCGGACCGCTGCCGCGGGATCGCCGCGGGGTGCGGAAGAACTGGCATGATTTCCAGGCCTCATCGGACCATCCGCCGCGTCTTGGCGGCGCTATCCCTTTTGTCTGCGGTCGCGCTGCCCTTGACGCCGGTCGTCGCCGCAGAGCCGACGATGACGGAGCTCGATCCTCAAGCCGCTGCGCAGAATCCAACCGCGATCGTCGAGGGTTTCGAGGGCACGCTGCTCCAGGTGATGCGTCATGCCGACGGGCTTGGCTATGACGGCCGCTACGCGGTGCTCGACCCCGAAATCCGCAAGGTCTTCGACCTGCCGACCATGGCGCGGATCGTTTCCGGCGCCACATGGTCGGCCTGGAGCGGGGATCAACGCGCGCAACTCGACGAGGCATTCGCGCGCTTCGTCGTCTCGACCTATGCCCGGCGCTTCGACGGTTTCGGCGGCGAGCAGTTCGTCACTGACGCGACGATCCCGCTGGGCAACGGCGTGCTGATCATGACGCGCATCGTTCCCAAGGACGGACCACCAATCGCCGTCAATTACCTCGTGCGGCTGCATGCCGGAGCCGGGTGGCGGGTGGTCGACGTCTTCCTCTCCGGGTCGATCAGCGAGTTGGCGACCCAGCGCTCCGAGTTCTCGGCGATTCTCGATCACGCCGGTTACCAGGGCCTGCTCGAGGCGCTGCGGGCCAAGACGGGTCCGAATCCCGAGCCTTGAATTATGAGCCGGTGCTCGCGAGGACGCCGGGATGGGACGTTGGAATGAGAGAAGTCATGCGGACGCATTCGAATACAGCCGGCGCCCACAATCCCGGGAATGCCGGCGCGCTGGATGCTGCCGCGATCGCGGCGATCGATCGAAGCGTCGGCATCCGGCTGCGGCAGCGGCGAACTCTGCTGGGGCTGTCGCAGCAGGATGTCGCGGTGATGATGGGGATGAGCTTCCAGCAGCTGCAAAAATATGAGCGCGGAATCAGCCGGATCAGCGCCTCGCGCCTCTACCAGCTGGCGACGATCCTCAATTCCCGTGTCGCCGACTTCTTCGAGGATGCTTCCGCCGTCTCCCACCCGGATGCCGCCACCGAGATGGAGGTCAAGCAGCTGCTTTCGGCGTTCCTTGCCCTCGAGACCGAGGCGCAGCGGCGGGCGTTTACTCAGCTCGTTGCGAGCATGAGGCACCCGGCACGGAACGGATGAGATCGTGACGATTGTCGAATGCGCGCTCGCGACCGCGCAAGGAAATGGAAATTGAGGGCACATATGTTCAAAGGGATGATTTTGGGATTTGCCGGCGCCATTCTGCTCTGCGGCAGCGTCGGATATGTTGCCGTCGAGAGCGGCATGATCCCAGCCAATGCCGACGCGAAGCCGGGTGCCATCGAGGAATGGGTTGCCGGCACGGCGTTGCAGGCGACGCTGCAAACGCAGGCGCCGCCGGGTCCCAATCCGATCGCGCTCTCGGACGCCCATCTGACACAAGGCCTGAAGCTATACGCCCAGAATTGTGTGGTTTGCCACGGCTCGGCCAAGGGCGCGGCCGCGACGTCGTGGATTGCCAAGGGCGAGTATCCCGCACCGCCCCAGCTGGCGACCGATGGCGTCGAGGACGACCCGGAGGGCTGGACATTCTGGAAGATCAAGCATGGGATTCGATTGACCGGGATGCCGTCATGGAAGGCTGCCCTGAGTGACGATCAGATATGGTCCCTGGCGCTGTTCTTGAAGCACATGGACAAGCTTCCGCCGGCGGTCGAGGCCGAATGGCAAGGCGTATCGCCCGCCAAGTGATCCGGATCACGCGGATCCCGTGATCATCGCCGCTCTATCGTCGCCGGTTCCCGTCATCGTATCAGCCGCGCCTCCGCGCGCGGGATGCTGCCGCCCGCTATCGTAATTGACGCACAGGTTGTCGGATTTGGGGCGGCCGCGTGCGTGCGAGCTCGCGAAAACCGCTATTGCGCGTTGACATATTAGGGCGCGCGCCGCTGGTTGAAATCCCCTGAGAGCGCACGCTCGCGCCTTCGCACGGGAACTTGTGCCAACTCACCGACCTGCGCGCCCGACTTCCCCCGTCTTGATCCCGGAAACGCCGGTCCCGTCGAGATCCAAGGAAACCCGATGTCCCTGTCAATCTCGAAACTCCCCCGTGCCGCCGCGCGCCGATGCCGGGTTGCCTGCGTCCTGATCGTGACGGCGTTGCTGGCGCCTGGCGTCGCGCTCGCGAATGACGGCTTTTTCCAGAATGGCTACGGCGTGAAGACCCAGGGCATGGGCGGTGCCGGGATCGCCTTTCCTCAGGAAGCGGTCAGCATCGCCGGCAATCCTGCCTCCGCCGCCGTGCTCGGCAATACCGTCGAGTTCGATGCCGAATTCCTGCGGCCGTCCCGGTCGGCGGCGATCCGCGGCAATTCCCTGGGCCCAGATGCCGAATATAGTGGCGACGGCCTCCGCCGATTCGCCGTCCCCGAGATGGGCCTTACCCATCAGCTCGGGAAAAAATGGGCGGCCGGGATCGCGATGTACGGCAATGGCGGGCTGGATACCAAATACGGGATCAATCCCTATGCTCGCTTCGGCGCGAGTCGGACCGCCGGCGTCGCTCTCGGCCAGGTCCTGATCTCGCCGACCATCGCCTACCGGATAACGCCGAACCAGAGTATCGGGCTGTCGCTCAACATCATGTACGAAACCGTGAGCGTCTATGGGGTTCAGGCCTTCGGCGTGTTTTCCCAGAACCCGGGCGCGCTGTCGGACCGCAATTCGGATTATGGCTTCGGCGGCGGCGTCAGGCTCGGCTATCTTGGCCGGCTGACCTCCTGGCTGCAGGTCGGCGGCATGTGGCAGTCGAAGACCATGCTCGGTCGGTTCAAGCGCTACGCCGGCCTGCTCGCGAATGGCGGCAATCTCGACCTGCCCTCGTCTTATGGCGTCGGCGTCGATGTCACGCCGCTCGCGCGCGTCGACATCGCGGTCGACATCACCCGCATCAACTACCATGGCGTCAACGCCATCGGCGATTCCTTCGATACGATCTATCACGGCAACCCGCTCGGTGCGACCGACGGGCCCGGTTTCGGCTGGAAGAATTGCACCGCGATCAAGGTCGGGATCAACTGGCATGCGACCGATCGCCTGCAACTCCGGGTCGGCTACAACCATTCCGGCGCGACGGTCCCGAACTACGAGACCTTCCCGAACATCATGGCGCCGAATACGACGGAGCATCAGTATACGGTCGGGGCAACCTGGACGATCTCGCCGAAATGGGAGGTCAGTGCCATGGGGCTCTACGCGCCCTCGGTGATCCTCTACGGCGCGCCCAACGCGATTCCGGCGGCGTTCGGCGGCGGTACCGTCGACCTCAAGTCGAGCGTCCTAGCCCTAGGGGGTGGCGCGAGCTATCATTTCTGAAAACGGCGGTGGGAGGGCGACGTGCTGCATCAGATTATCCAGGCGACGATCGGCGGGTTGATGATCGGCGCCGCCGCCGCGTGGCTGCTGTTGATCCAGGGCAAGATCGCGGGGGTCAGCGGCATCCTCGGCGGAGTGGTGCGCGGGCAACCCGGGGCCTGGCGCTGGAGCTTTCTCGGCGGGCTGATCGCGGCCGGGATCATCGCCCGTCTCGTCGGTGTCACGGCGTCGCCCCAGCTCGGCGCGGAAGGGCTCTTCGTCCTGGTGATCGGCGGCTTCCTTGTCGGTCTCGGCACGAGGATGGGCAATGGCTGCACCAGCGGCCATGGCGTCTGCGGGCTCGGCAATCTCTCGCCGCGCTCCGCCGTCGCCGTCGCGACGTTCATGGCGACCGGCGCCCTGACCGTGTTCGTGCTGCGCCATCTGGTGTCATGGTCATGATCCGCACGCTCTCGCCTTTCCTGCTCGGGCTGTTGTTCGGCGCCGGCTTGGTGATTTCAGGCATGACCGATCCGGCGCGGGTCATCGGCTTTCTCGACGTCGCCGGCGCCTGGAACCCGTCGCTGGCCTTCGTCATGGGTGGCGCCATCGCCGTGTCGCTGCCGGCCTTCGCCCGAGCCCGGTCGCGGCCGACCTCCCTGCTCGGTGGGCCGATCGGGCTGCCCGATCGCCGTCGGATCGACACACCGCTGGTCGCCGGCGCGGCGCTGTTCGGAATCGGCTGGGGGCTGTCGGGAATCTGTCCGGGGCCGGCGCTGGTCCTGCTCGGTCAGGATCCGCTCGAAATCTATGCGTTTCTCGCCAGCCTGATCCTCGGCAGTTTCGTCGCCGACCGGATCAGCGCCTCGGGCACGCCGATCGCGGCCGAGCCGTTGCGCGGGAAGGCATAATCGGCCGGCCGCTGGCGCGGCATTTGCACTCCAACCCATTATCTGACCCAAGTGATCAACGATCTTGATCACCTAATGAAATCCGGGAGCCGCGCCATGCCGCATTTGTTCAGCCCGTTCACGCTCAAGGGCATCACCTTGCGCAATCGGATTGCGATGTCGCCGATGACGATGTATCGCTCGACCGACGGGCTGATGAATGATTTCCATCTCATGCTCGCGGGTTCGCGTGCCGCCGGCGGCTTCGGCCTCGTCTTCCTCGAACAGCTGGCGATCACCAAGGATGGTCGGACCAGCGTGGGCTGCGGCGGCATCTATGATGATGCCCAGATCGAAGGCCTGTCCCGGATCACGCGGCTGATCAAGGATATGGGTGCGGTGCCGGCGGTGCAGCTCGGCCATACCGGGCGCAAGGGCAGCGAGCTCAAGCCCTGGCAGGGCGGCGACCAGCTGGCCCCCGACCATCCCGATGGCTGGCAGGTCGTCGGCCCCTCGGCGATCCCCTATGGCGGCAAATACAAATACCCGGTCCATGCCCTGACCCGGGACGAGATCAAGGCCATCCACCGCGCCTATGCCGAGGCGGCACGGCGCGCGGTCGACGCCGGGTTCGAGTGGCTGGAGATGCATTTCGCCCATGGCTATCTGGGGAGCAGCTTCTTCTCGCCGCTCGCCAATAAGCGGACCGACGAATACGGCGGCAGCCTCGAGAACCGGATGCGCTATCACCTCGAAGCGCTCGATGCCGTGCGCGCGGTGTGGCCGGAACGCCTGCCGCTGACGATGCGGCTCGGCTCCGACGATCTCAATCCGGCGGGCGTGCAGTTCGAGGAGTCGATCCAGGCCGTCGCCATGATGAAGCAACACGGCCTCGACCTCGCCGATCTCAGCATCGGCTTCAATACCGACGAGATGGAGCCCAAGCCGTTCGCAGACATGTCGTTCATGGTCGAACGGGCGGCGCGGCTGCGCCGCGAGGTCGCCATTCCGGTGGCGACCAGCTGGAATCTCGGTCTGCCGCAGGTCGCCGACAAGGTGATCCGCGACGACCTCATCGATCTCGTCATGCTCGGCCGCCCGGCGCTCTCCAACCCGCATTGGCCGGTCTGGGCGGCGCGGGAGCTGGCGCATGAGGATCCGTTCTCGCTGGTCCCGGAGGACTGGGCGTGGTGGCTGCGCAACTTCCGCGCCCATGATTCCTGCATCGGCTGGCCGCTGCCGGAGGCGCCGGTGGTGGCGCCGACGTTGAAGCGGGCCTGAGGGCCCGGGCTACATGGGTGCAACGACCCGCCTCGGCCCAGCGGGGTCGAGCGGGACGTAGCCGTCGGGCAGGGCGTAAGTGAACGGGTGCTGCCCGAGGTTGACATCGACCAGAGCATGGTCAAGGTAGGGCGTAAGCGAAACACTC
>CAIUCF010000724.1 GCA_903897565.1 uncultured Rhodospirillales bacterium
CTTCGCGCTGGCCTTCGTCGCGCGCCCGGTGGGTGGCTGGATCTTCGGCCATTTCGGTGATCGCATCGGTCGCAAGTCGACCCTGGTGGCCTCGCTGCTGCTGATGGGCGGCTCGACCATCGCGATCGGCTTCCTGCCGACATACGCGACCGTCGGCTGGGTCGCGCCGTTGCTGCTGTGCATCCTGCGCTTCGGCCAAGGTTTGGGCCTGGGCGGCGAATGGGGCGGGGCGGCGATCCTCGCGGTGGAGAACGCGCCGCCGGGCTGGAAGGCGCGCTACGGCATGTTCCCGCAGCTCGGCGCGCCGCTCGGGTTTCTCGTCGCCAATGGACTGTTCCTCGGCCTAGGCCTGCTGCTCGGGCCGGATCAGTTCCGCGACTGGGGCTGGCGACTGCCGTTCATCGCCAGTGCCGGGCTGGTCGCGGTCGGGCTCTGGGTGCGCCTCACTTTGGTCGAGACGCCGGCCTTCGCCAAGGCGCTGGAAGAGGCGCCACCCGCCGATATCCCGCTGGTCGAGGTGCTCACCGGGTATCCGCGTCAGGTCGTCGGTGGCATCTTCGCCGTGATCGCGGTGTTCGCGATCTACTATGTGATGACCGCCTTCGCGCTGGGCTACGGGGTCTCGACCCTGCACTACGCGCGCAACGATTTCCTCGAGGTCCAGCTCGGCGCGATCGGGTTCATGGCGGTCGGCATCGTCGCCTCGGCCTATCTCGCCGACGCCACCGACAGCCGCCGGGCGATGATGCTCGGCTGCGTCGTCGCGATCGCCGTGTCGTTCCTGCTGGCGCCGCTGATGGGGGCGGGCGCGCTGTTCCCGGTCTGGGGCTTCCTGTCGCTGGGGCTACTGGCGATGGGGCTGGTCTACGGCCCGATCGGCGCCTTCCTGCCGGGGCTGTTCCCGGCCCGCGTGCGCTACACAGGGGCCTCGATGGCGTTCAATCTCGGCGGCGTGCTCGGCGGCGGGCTGACGCCGTTCATCGCGTTGTCGCTGGCCCAGCATGGCGGCCTCGCCTATGTCGGCTATTACGTCGCCGGCGCCGCGCTGGTCAGCCTGCTCGCGCTGCTGCCGCTAAGGTTCCAGGAGGCGTGACGGTGCCGCGCCCCCTAACTCTGCAAGGCGAGGCGCAGACTGCCCCAGTGGCGGGTGCCAACCAGGATCGGGGTATCGATCTCCCGTAGCCGCACCTTCTTGCCGCCAATCTCGCGTTCATAGGATTGCAGGAGAAATTCGCGGGTATTGCGAGCGGCCGCCAATCCGGCGCGGTCGTCGAACACCCGGCGGTTACGGGCATTGTTGTCATTCCAGGCTTGGTCGCCGACGCGCTGCGCCTGATTATAACGGGCGTTGTGGACCGGCGCGTAGCCGGACTTGGATACCGCAATACAGAACGCGACATGTGGGTCGGCGGCGACGACCGGCTCCAGAACTGCCGGCAGGAAATCTTCGAGTAGCGATGTATACGGTGCGAGAAACTGCTCCGGGGCGCTGCCGCGGATCGGCGTGAGCTCGGCGGAGAACAGGTCGTCCTCGCTGATCTCCTTGCGATTCAAGGCATCGCTGAGGCGATCGGAGATCCGGCTGGCGACACTTTGCGCCTGCTCGATGTGACCGGAGAACTGGCCGAGCAGCCGGTCATATTCCGTCGTGAGGGCGGCCTTCACTGTGGCATCCGCAGGGACGAAGGAAACGTGCAGCCCGAGCCCGCTTAAACCGACGACGGTGCAGCGGAGCGCGCCAACGCCGCTCAATTCAGCATTGACCATCGTCTCAGGCTCGAGCGCCGGCACGGGCCCGGCTTCGATCAGCATCCCCTCCAGTGAGAGATCGAGCGTTTTTGACGTAACCCGACGCCCGCCGATATCGATGATGACAGGGATCGCGGCAGGGATGCGGTTCGACATTCGGCGATTGCCGGCCACGGATTGTCGTAACCCGATGACGAGTCGTCGTTTCAATTCGAAGATGGCGGCGCGGGTCTGAGCCGCCTGCTCGCCGA
>CAIUCF010000725.1 GCA_903897565.1 uncultured Rhodospirillales bacterium
CGAAGAGCAGCATTCAGGCGAACACGTCAGTGTGGCTTTGCAGGAATTGCGCAGGTTCAACAGCGACCCCGACGCGGTCTATGAAAAGACGATCGAGATCGACGTGACGGAGCTCGCTCCAGTCACGACCGTAGACTTCTCGCCGGGCGACGTCGTTCCTGTTTCTACTCTGGCTGGCGTGCAAGTCAACCAGGTGTACATCGGTTCGTGCACCAATGGCCGGATCGAGGATCTGCGCGCGGCCGCGGTGATTGCCGAAGGCCGCAAGGTCGCCGATGGCGTCTACGCGATGGTGGTCCCGGGCTCCGGCCTCGTGAAGACCCAGGCCGAAGCCGAAGGCCTCGACAAGATCTTCATCGCCGCGGGGTTCGACTGGCGCGAGCCGGGCTGCTCGATGTGCCTCGCCATGAACGCCGACAAGCTGAAGCCGGGCGAGCGCTGCGCCTCGACCTCCAACCGCAATTTCGAAGGCCGCCAGGGTCGCGGCGGTCGGACCCATCTGCTCAGCCCGGCAATGGCCGCCGCTGCGGCGGTGACCGGCCATCTGACCGACGTCCGCGCGCTCTAGTCGCCGAGAAGGGAACAGGTTCCATGGACAAATTCACGACCCTGACCGGAGTGGCCGCGCCGCTGCCGATCATGAATGTCGATACCGATAAGATCATTCCGAAGCAGTATCTCAAGACCATCGAGCGCAAGGGTCTCGGCACCGGGTTGTTCGACGAGATGCGGCGCACGCCCGAGGGCAAGGAAATCCCCGATTTCGTCCTCAACAAGCCGGCCTATCGCCACGCCAAAATCCTGGTGGCCGGCGAGAATTTCGGCTGCGGCTCGAGCCGTGAGCACGCGCCCTGGGCGCTCGTCGATTTCGGCATCCGCTGCGTGATCGCGCCGAGCTTCGCCGATATCTTCTACAACAACTGCTTCAAGAACGGCATCCTGCCGATCGCCCTGCCGACCGAGCAGGTCGACATGCTGATGCGCGATGCCGAGAATGGCGCCAATTCGGTGTTCACGATCGATCTCGAGTCGCAGACGATCAGCCGCCCGAACGGCGAAAGCGTGCGCTTCGAACTCGACCCGTTCCGCAAGCACTGCATGCTCAACGGTCTCGACGATATCGGCCTGACCTTGGAGAAGAAGGACAGCATTGCGGCCTACGAGACCCGGACCCGGGCGTCGCAGCCCTGGGCGTTGGTGGGTCAGCGGTAGAGAGTTCGATAGCACTCCACGCCGTCATCCCGGCGAAAGCCGGGATCCAGACGAGAGCCGCGTCCGCGGCGACAAGAGTCCATTTCCGCGCTCCCGCGCGTAAATGCTGGATTCCGGCTTTCGCCGGAATGACGAATGGGGGGCGGCATCCGATCCTCAAAAGTTCGAATTAGTTAAGCGGGGAGACTTCACATGACGGCGAACAAGAAACTGCTGGTGCTGCCCGGCGACGGCATCGGGCCCGAGGTGATGGGCGAGCTGATGCGGGTGATCGACTGGTTCGACACCAAGCGCGCCCTGAAATTCGACGTCGAGAGCGCACTGGTCGGCGGCGCAGCCTATGACGCCGAGGGCGCGCCGATTTCGGACGCGACCATGGCCAAGGCGCTGAAGGCCGACGCCGTGCTGTTCGGCGCCGTCGGCGGCCCGAAATGGGAGCCGCTGCCTTTCGCGGTGCGCCCGGAGCGCGGCCTGCTGCGCCTGCGCAAGGAGTTGGAGCTGTTCGCCAATCTGCGACCGGCCAAGGTGTTCTCGGCGCTTGCCGATGCTTCGGCGCTGAAGCCGGAACTCGTCGATGGCCTCGACATCATGATCGTGCGTGAGCTTACCGGCGGCATCTATTTCGGCGAACCCCGCGGCATCGAGACCCTGCCCGACGGCCAGAAGCGCGGCTTCAACACCCAGAGCTATACCACCAGCGAGATCGACCGCGTCGCCCGTGTTGCTTTCGAGCTCGCCCGCA